>DATAQX010000269.1:0-9570 GCA_036264455.1 Silvibacterium sp.
GCTACGCGTCGCGCTGAATCACCGTCAGGCTGAGGTCGTCGCTAAGGGGGCTACCGTTCGCAAAGTCCTGCACTTCTGCGAGCAGCGCCATCAGTGTGGCTTGAGCGGATGGCTGCGCGGCCTGCCGTACAGCGGCAAGCAGCCGGTCCTGTCCAAACTCTTCGCCCGCAGGATTGCGGCATTCGAGCACTCCATCGGAATAAGCGACCAGCGTGTCCCCGGGGTCGAGGACAAGCTCGCCCGACTGGAATTCGGCGTTCTCAATCGCACCAAGTAACGGTCCCCCTGTTTCAAGCAGATCAGCTTGTCCACCCGCATGCAGCAATACCGGCGGGAAATGACCTGCGTTGCAGTAGGTCAGTTCTCCAAGATGGCAGTCAATCTGCGCAACAAATGCTGTGACGAATGGTGCGACCGGTCGCAGATAGCAGAGGTGACGATTGACCTCCGAGGCAATCTTTGCCGGGCAGGAGTCCGGGCGGCCATAGCTTTGCAACAGTCCGGCCAGATTTGTGAACCACATTCCAGCCACGATACCTTTGCCGGCAATGTCCCCGTGTGCCGCGAACAATTTGGAATCATACTGCGAAAAGATAGTGAAATCACCGGAGAGAAAGCGTGCCGCAAAAACTTCGCTCGCGATATGCAGGCACCCCTGGCGCAACTCTCTCGCGCCGCTTAGCTTGCGCTGAATCTGCGCGGCCTCGAAAAGTTGCGCATGAAGGTCCAGTTTCTCTCGTCGTAGCGCATTCAGTTCTTCCTGCAACGGTACGGTCGATGACCGTGGAGTCACGAAGGGCATGATTGAGGGCGGAGGGATACTGCAATCTGTGGGCTTTCGTTGCAGCTGGCTCTCATTTCCTGGCAGGACTGCTCCATGGGTCAAAGTCCACCTCTTTTCGGCTGTGGTTGCTGTTCTCTAACCAACAAACTGGTAACCGGTTCCGTGCACTGTAAGGAAGTACTGTGGTTGCTCAGGATCTGGCTCCAGCTTCTGGCGCAGGCGTACGAGATGTGTATCCACCGTCCGGGTGGTCGGGTAGTTTTCGTATCCCCAGACCTCTTCCAGCAGGCGATCACGACTCAGCGTCTCTCCGGAGTGACAAATGAAATACTTCAGCAGCTCGAATTCTTTAGAGGAAATATCAAGGGCCTTGCCTGACTTGAGCACGCGGCGACGGTGGAGATCTACTTCCACATCGCCAAAGGAATGCTGGTCCTGATTTTTAGGAACAACCGCCGTGCGTCGCAGGATGGCCTTCACTCGCGCCAGAAGCTCGCGAATGGAGAATGGTTTGGTCACATAGTCGTCAGCGCCGAGTTCCAGGCCTACCACTTTGTCGACTTCCTGTCCCCGCGCGGTCAACATGATGATCGGGATAGAGGCGCGTTTGGCACGCAGTTGCTTGCACACTTCCAGTCCGCTCATGCGCGGCATCATGACATCCAGTACCACCAGGTCGGGAGACTCTTCAAGCGCCCGCTCGAGCCCTTCGACTCCATCGCGCGCGGTGATTACTTCGTAGCCTTCGAACTCAAAGTTATCGCGCAGTCCGGCCACCATATTGGGCTCGTCCTCTACGACAAGAATCTTTGCCGGGCTGCGAACTTCGGCCGGCTTTGCTTTCTCTTGCTTCATGTTGACCCCATTCCTTACTGCGCTACCAAACTCTGTAAGGGCAGTGTAATGATGAACCGGCTGCCTTTGCCCGGCGCACTTTCAACCGCAACCTCGCCCCCGTGAGCCTTTACGATGTGTCGTACGAGAGACAGTCCCAATCCGCTTCCCTTGGTGTTGTGAACCAGCGGATCGCCCACTCGATAAAACTTCTCGAAAATCCTGAGATGCTCCTTCTCGGGAATTCCGATCCCATGATCGACAACCTCCAGGCTGACGCCATTACTGTGGCGGTAAAGATTTACCCCAAGGTATTTCTCGTTCGAGGAGTACTTAACCGCATTGTTCACCAGGTTCAATAATGACCGGGCGATCGCCTCGCGATCCACCCACAGCGGCGGCACATCATTGTCGATCTTTTGTTCGAACTTGAAGCCATTCTGTTCGATCTCAAAACGATATGATTCGAGTGTCGTCCGAACCAGGTCCGCCACGTTGGTTTCGCGGAAGGTGTACTCTTTCTTGCCGGACTCGATACGAGAAAAATCGAGGATGTTGTTAATCAGCGAAGTCAGCCGCTCGCTCTCTTTGCGGATAATCTCATAGTATTCCTGCTGTTTCCCCTGGCTCGAGATACGTCCCAGTTCCAGCGTTTCTGCATAGAGGCGAATAAGGGCGAGAGGCGTTCTCAATTCATGGGAGACGTTGGAGACGAAATCGGACTTCAGCTTCGCTAGCGCGAGCTCACGTGCCACGCTGCGGTACGTGAAAAACATGCCTGCGCCCATCAGCAGTGAGAGAGCCGCGAGAATCAGAAAGTGGGTCCTAAGAAGGCGAGCACTGACATCTGCGATGGTGGTGCCGCGCAGCTTGATTCCCAGAATCAGACCGGAAAAGACATCCTCAAAAGGTCGTTCGACTTCGGCTTTTCCACCATCCCAGGAAGCAGACGCAGCGAGAGGGACATCATCTTTCTCCGTGCGGACCATGATCGCCGTTCGCGGACGCATTGTGTCGCCCTGATTCTGATCGGGCATTACTTTGTTCAGGGCCGCGGGAAAAAACTTGTTCTTCAGGTAGTCAGTGTCGTAGATGAATCCAGCCATGGCGGGACGCTCGGGGCTGGAGCCGCGGGGCAGAAAGAGCACCAGAGACTGATACTGCATTTTGTCGCCCATGGTAACCCAATGATTCATAAAGAAGAAGTGCGTGCCTTCGTTTGCTTCGTGCCACCTCAGCTTGTTGATGTACGTCTTGCCGTCCGCGTTCCACCAGTCGGCGTAATGCGATGCAAGTGCCTGATCCTCGGCGCAGAACGCCCCGCTGCTCATCCGGCTGGGCTGGGATCGAAAGATGAAGTGATCTTTTCCGGTCCACAGAATTGCATGGGCGATATCGGGATGTGCCGTCAGGAAGCTATCGAGCCCATCTGCGTCGGAACTATCCATATCTGGAAATTGCATTCTGGCGTTGTCGGCCATGTCATATGCACGCTCGTTGATCTGCTTCTCCGCGATGGCAAGCGTGTGCTCATAGTCAACCTGGTACGCTGCCTCAATGACCTTCTCGCGCTGCATGTTGCGGAGATAGAATGCGCTGAAGACAATCAGCGCGGCCGCCGGAAGCATCATCCCGAGCATCAGCATGAGGATGCGGGGACGCTCAGACCAGCGCGGAACCTGGTACTTCGATTTAGGCGCGTTTCCAGGTGACTTTTCCATGGTTACCGGACTGAAGAATAGAGCAGGAAATTCGGCGACATGTCACAACGACGCAACAAATTGCAAAAAGTTGTGAACTCTGCAGGAGCACCAGGAAGCTTACCTGGGTAAAGAGGATACGGCATACGGCAGCCAAAACGAACGCCACACAGTTCTCCTGTGCGGCGATTCACATTTCAGAAACCTGCTGGATTCGTTACGTCGAGTTCAGGATGCTTCGACCGGCTTGTTGTCGTCCAGGATGTGCAGTTCCTTGCCAGGCTTGAAGCGGACGGCTTTGCCGGGCGCAATCGTCACCTCGGCTCCGGTGCGGGGGTTGCGGCCAATGCCGGTTTTCCGGGGCCGGACGTTGAAAACGCCGAAGCCGCGGAGCTCGATCCGTTCGCCATTCGCCAGGGCCTTTTTAAGGCTCTCAAAAACCGTGTCGACCGCCGCCTCGGCCTTCACGCGAGGTAAACCGGTTCGTTCGATTACGTGATGGATGATGTCTTGTTTAATCAATGCCTTCACCCCGAAACGCTGATTATGTTTTGCTTACTTCCGGTTCTGGTGTGATGCTAGAAAGGTTTTTGAGCATTGTCAACGCATCTGGTGTCTCGTAAGATGCAAGTTTTGAATCAACTTAAGCAATGCCGACGTTTTTTATGGCGCGGCAGGGGGAGTTTTCTTGTCGATTAAGAGCGACCGTTGGATTCGCGAGCAGGCCTTGAACCACGGAATGATTGAACCCTTCAGTGAAAAGCAGGTCCGCGAAGGCGTAATCTCCTATGGGTTGTCGTCCTACGGTTATGATCTGCGGGTATCGAACGAATTCAAGATTTTCACTAACGTAAACAGCGCCATTATCGATCCCAAGAAGTTCGATGAACGATCCTTTGTCTCCGTCGAAGCCGACTCGGTCATCGTTCCGCCCAACTCCTTTGCGCTGGCGCGATCGATTGAATATTTCAAGATTCCGCGTGACGTGCTTACCATCTGCGTCGGCAAATCCACCTATGCACGCTGCGGCATCATCGTGAACGTGACCCCCTTCGAGCCGGAATGGGAAGGGTTTGTCACGCTGGAGATCTCGAACACAACCCCGCTGCCTGCCCGTATTTACGCGAATGAGGGCCTCTGCCAGATTCTCTTCTTTCAGTCGGACGAGCCCTGCGAGATCAGTTACGCGGACCGGCGCGGGAAATACCAAAAACAGCAGGGAATCGTATTGCCCAAGCTGTAAGCTTAAAGTTGAAAGAGCTTCATGGCAATTTCACGCAAGCGGCGGCTATGCATTGGATTAATGGACTTCGAGCCATTGCGAGTGGCCGGATTCGAGAGTGTCTTCGACAACGATCCGAACGTCGAAGTCGTTGCCACCGACCTCCCCGGAGCGCTGGCTAACGACAACTTCCAGATGGTCATTCTGGGCCTGCGCAATCCGGCCGAATCGTTTGAGCTTCTGGCCCGCCTGAAGGCCGCGCGCCCGAAAGTGAAGCTGATCGTGATGGGATCGGGGAGCGACGATGAGACTATCATCAGCGCCATCGGCGCGGGAGCCAAAGGCTATTTGGAGGAAACAGCCACGCCGGAGCAGTTGCTGCTGTGCATCGAGGTGGTGGAAAGCGGCTCCATCTGGGCTCCGCGGCGCGTCCTGTCGGCCTTCGTGGATCGGATGCTGCATGCTTCAGAAAAGCCAGTACTTCGGCACGAGTTCAACTTCACAGAACGGGAGGGGGCAGTGCTGAGACTTCTGGTCGCGGCCCGGTCAAACCGCGAGATAGCCGACACCCTCGGCATCGAGGAGCGGACGGTTAAGGCATACGTGGCCCGACTGATGCGCAAGGTGGGCGTCGACAACCGCATCGCCCTGTCGATTCATGCTGCAAGCCGCGCCCTGGTTCCGGATGATGACGAGTAGGACCCGGAATCAGGGGGGCTTACTTTAGGCCACTGACCCTCGGTTACCTTGCGGGTTACTTTGGAACAGGCTAGAACGTTACTAGCAACAACGCAGATCTGGGGAACGGGGCTGCTGGTACAGGTTGACTGAGCCGCAGCCCCCATTTTTTGCCTGCCCGCATAGCCAATTCCCTTAAAGTCAGTGGTTCCCAACCTTTGAAGTCGGCTTTGCATCTTTCTCCACCGTCAGTGAAGCCCTGTCCAGCGAGCGCTGTCTCTTCACCGGTGACAAAATAGAGACATGCGCGTTCGCCGATTTCCGATATATCCGCCCGGTATGCCTGACCGGTATGTCTAATAGATCAGCGAGATCAGCTCGATCGGTACAAGTGTTTACAGGAGAAACGAAACGACCATGAAGAAACTGCTTACCCTTCTTTGCGTTGCCGGAATGACAATGCCAGCACTGGCTACATCGGATAAGGCAACTCTCGACCAGCGGCTTGAGAATTCCAGAATCCTCCTCAATGAAATCATGCAGACCCCTGACCAGGGGGTTCCCAGCGCGATCATGAAGCAGGCCACCTGCGTGGCGGTCGTGCCCGGTCTGAAGAAGGCCGCCTTCCTTCTGGGCGGCCAATATGGCCAGGGAGTAGTGACCTGCCGCACCGGCCACGGCTGGAGTGCGCCGGCGTTCATTCGTATGGCTGGAGGCTCATTTGGTCTGCAGGCCGGCGGCCAGGATACCGATCTTGTGCTGGTCGCGGTTAACGATCACGGCATGCAGGATCTGCTCAAGAGCAAGTTCAAGATCGGCGCCGATGCTGCCGCTTCGGCGGGTCCTGTGGGCCGCAATACGCAGGCATCTACTGACCTGATGCTCAAGTCAGAACTGCTGACCTATTCGCGCAGCAGAGGCTTATTCGCAGGCATCGATCTTGATGGCACATCCGTGAGCCAGAATAGCGACGACACCAGGGAATATTACGGAACCCCCCATTCCTTCGATGAAATCCTGAAGGGGAATGTTCTTCCACCCGATTCGTCGAAGCCCTTTTTGCGCACGGTTGCGCAGTACTTCCGCGACGCTCAGCAGCAATAGAAATTAGATAAGATCGTCTGGATTGAACGAGCGGCCCAGCCTGATCGCTGAGCCGCTTCTGCGTTGCCTGCAGATGATAGGCAGATTACGTCGGATTCCACCACCCCCCGGGCGTCTGAACCATTTTCGATGCCTCCGGAGGACCCCAGGTCCCGACGTCATAGCCATACGGCGAGGGCGGGGTTGCGAGCACGGGCTCGAGAATGCGCCATGATTCCTCGACGTAGTCCTCGCGGGCAAACCATGTCTGATTGCCCTCCATCGCGTCCTCCAGCAATTCTTCGTAAGGAAGCCGGCTGACGGAGCCACAATCCTGCTTGGCAACGAGCTCGGTTTCGCATCCGCGCAGGCGTTCGCCCGCGTCCTTCACGGAAACTCCAATGGCGACCTGGGAGTCGGGGCTCAGGCGGAAGCGCACATAGTTCTGCGGCGGCACGTCTTCGGAGAAGACCGGAGGCGTCTGGCGGAATTTTGCGACAACCTCAGTCGTTGTGATGGGAAGCACCTTGCCCGTACGGATGTAGAAGGGAACATCGCGCCACCGCCACGAATTAATGTGCAGGCGCAGGGCGGCAAAGGTTTCGACCTTTGAGCCTGGTTTCACACCCTGTTCGTCGTGGTACCCGTTGAACTGGCCGAGGATAACGTCCTTTGGCTCTAGCGACTGCGTGCTCTTAAGCACCTTGACGCGCTCGTCGCGCAGCGCCTCCACGGTTGGACATGGCGGGGGCTCCATCGCGATGTTGCTCAACAGCTGCATAAGGTGATTTTGGACCACATCGCGCAATGCGCCTACGCCGTCGTAAAAGGCTCCACGACCCTGAATGCCAAACTTCTCCGCCATGGTGATCTGGACGCTCTCGATGTACTGGCGGTTCCAGACCGGCTCAAGGAAGGAGTTAGCGAAGCGGAAGAAGATCATATTCTGGACGGTGTTCTTGCCCAGGTAATGGTCGATGCGGAAAACGTCCGACTCCTCAAAGACGCTGTGAATCGTCTTGTTGAGTTCCTGTGCGGACTTGAGGTCGCGGCCGAATGGCTTTTCGATGACAACGCGTGCGCCATGGGCGCAACTGGAGTCCTCGAGTTTCTGGGTCACTTCCCCGAAGAGGAAGGGTGGGATGGCAAGGTAATGCAGCGGACATTTCGCGCTGCCCAACTCCTGTCGAACCTGTGCGAAGGTCGATGCATCGGCGTAGTCGCCGTCAACATAGCGGAGGCGGCCAAGCAAATCGGCGAGGCCCTCCGGATCAATGCCGCCGTGGTTTTCAACGCTGTCCTTGGTGCGCGCCTTAAGCTGATCGAGATTCCAGCCCGCCTTGGCCACTCCAATGACCGGACCTTTCAGCTTCCCGCGTTTGGCCAGCCGTTGCAGGGCGGGAAAAATCTGCTTGTAAGCGAGGTCCCCGGTGGCTCCAAAAAATACCAGGGCGTCGGAATAAGGCTGATCCATTCTCGTCACCTCTCTTTGCTCTGTGCGAATTGTATCCGCTCATTGGATAACGGATGAAAGTTGTGGGGATGTAAATTCTCGAAGTCGCGAGAGCGCCGTTCTATTCGGAATCGAAGCGGGCAAGTAAAATGCGCCCATGATTCGCAAGGAACGATCGAGATGCTGCCGCAAGCATGAGCCACGCGCCGCTATCCAGCGTTTACACTAAGTTTTCGCCGCTTGCGATGTGAGAAGTTCCTTATCCGTGCGTGAAACCCTGGAATTCATCGTTGTATGGACCTTGGTAAAGCTGCTGGGCGCATTGCCGCGCGGCTGGGCATGCGGACTGGGCGCGGCCGTGGGCGCGCTGGCCTATAGGCTTCTCAGCCGCCTGCGCAAAGTAGGCCTCACCAACCTCGCACTGGCGTTTCCTGAGAAGAGCATTGCCGAGCGCGAGCAGATTCTGCGCCGTCTCTATCGAAATCTGGGCTGGCTGCTGGCGGAGTTCTGCCAGATGCCGAGTTACACGCCTGAGAACACGCGTGATTTTGCACGTTATGAAGGACTCGAGCACTATCTTGCCGCTCGTGAGCGCGGCAAGGGAGTACTCATCCTCACCGGCCATCTCGGTGCGTGGGAGCTTTCAAGCTACTACCACTCGCTCATGGGGCATCCCATGAGCATGGTGATTCGCAGGCTGGACAATGTTCGGGTTGACCGCCTGGTGAACGAGATCCGCTGCCTGCACGGCAATCGCGTGCTGCATAAAGACGATTTCGCGCGCGGCCTGCTGGGTGCGATGCGGCAGGGGGAGACAGTCGGCATCCTGATGGATACGAACATGACGCCGCCGCAGGGAACCTTCGTACCCTTCTTCGGACACCTGGCCTGCACGGCCTCGGGCATGGCCCGCGTGGCGCTGAAGACAGGCGCAACAGTCCTGCCCGGATTCATGGTGTGGGAAGAGCAGGAGCAGAAATATGTCCTTCATTTCGGAGATGCGATCGACGTAGTTTCAACCGGAAATGACGATCAGGATGTGCTCGAGAACACGGCGCGATTCACATCAGTGATCGAGAGCTGGGTGCGGCGATATCCCGACCAGTGGCTGTGGGTGCACAGGCGCTGGAAGACGAGACCGGAGGGCGAGCCTTCGATCTACAACTAGCGCCGGGGCTATATTTCAGAGAGGCATATGCGACTGGTTCAACTGGCGGAATTGTTGGAGGCAAGGCTGCGCGGAGGTGCGCTGGGAAAAGCACAGGAGCTGGAGGTTTCCGGCGTGGGCAGCGCGAAGAACGCGACTGCTGAGACGGTGGTGTTCGCCGAGGATGCGGCCGCTCTGACAGAAGCGATGAAGTCCGAGGCTGCGGCGGTGATTGTCGCCGAACAAATGGGAAGTGACGTCGACTTCGTCAAGCCGTTGCTCATTGTGAAACACGCGAAGCTGGCCTTTGCACGCACGGCGCAACTGCTCAGGTCGCCGGATACCCAAGCCGGCATTCATCCCACCGCAGTGATCGATGGATCGGTCGTGATGGGCCGTCGCGTCTCGGTGGGCGCGTATGCTGTGATCGAGGCCGGCGCGAAAATCGGCGATGGCTCGGCAATCGGCGTGGGGGCTGTAGTGGGACGCGGTGTTGCAATGGGTCGTGAATGCCAAATTTATCCCCGTGTGGTGCTCTATCCCGGCGTGGACCTCGGCGACCGCGTCATCGTGCATGCCGGAGCGGTGCTGGGATCGGATGGCTTCGGCTATGTGCGTGATCAGGCGACGGGCGAGTACGTGCAGTTTCCTCAGCAGGGCCGATTGATC
>DATAQX010000272.1:0-6900 GCA_036264455.1 Silvibacterium sp.
TCTACCAAATTGGCAAGAACGGAACGGCGACCAAGCTGCAGCAGATCAACATTCCCGATACCTACAGCGGCCTGGCGTGGGCGCCCGACGGCTCGCGTTTCTATATCTCCGGTGGTGACGATGACCGCGTCTATGTCTATAAATTGAGCGGGAGCCAGTATGTGCCCGATACTCCATTCATTCTTCTGGGCCACAATTCAAACCAAACTGCGCCGATTCCCCGCTACGATGGCAGTCTGCTCAAAGGCACAAAGGCCGCTGCCGTCTCGCCAGCCTTGGTGAGGGGTGCGGTTGTAGCTGGCATCGCCCTCAGCCGCGACGGCAAAACTCTTGCAGCTGCGAACTTCGAGAACGATTCGTTGTCCATCGTCGATACGACCAGCCGGACAGCCACCCGCGAAGTTCACTTCTTCAATCCGGGAGAGAGCGTCGCGCAAGGCGAGTTTCCCTACGATGTTGTCATTCTCAGCGACCATGAGGGTGCCGCCCGCACAGCCTATGTCACCAGTCAGCGAGACGATCAGGTGATGGCGGTCGACGTTAAGACCGGCAAGTTCTCTGCCATCGCCGTCGGCGATCAGCCCAACCGGTTGGTGCTCTCCCGCGACCAGAGCGAACTGTACGTCGTAAATGGTAACAGCGACGGCATCTCCGTGGTTGACACCGCAACGCAGCAGGTAAAGAGGACGCTCCAGCTCTCGCGCCCTGGTGACAAATACAAGGGTTTGAATGCGAATTCGGCGGCGATCAGTCCCGATGGGAACACCTTGTACGTCACTCTCGGAACTGAAAATTCAGTCGCTGTCGTGAACCTGGCGAACGGCGAGGTAGAAGGCCGTATTCCTACGGGCTGGTATCCAACCTCAGTATCGGTGGGCGCCAACGGTTCCACTCTCTATGTTTCCACGTACAAGAGCAACTCCGGACCGAATCCTGGCAATGCCGGGCCAAATCCGGAATTCCGTACCCAGCGCTCCTGGCCTCTGGAGAAAGCCCAGCTGAATACCATCCCCGTGCCCAGCCGTGGCGAGCTGAGTGAACTCACAGCGCAGGTTGATAAGAACAACGGCCTCTCCAACCGTCGTAATGATCCTACGATGGCCTTTCTGCAGAACAAGATTCACCACGTCATCTACATCATCAAAGAGAACAAAACTTACGATCAAATCCTGGGTGACCTCGAACGCGGCAACGGCGATCCTACACTCAATCAGTGGCCACAGCCCATATCTCCGAACCACCACAGCCTTGCACTCACCTTCGGTCTTCTCGATAACTACTATGCCACCGGCGAGGTCAGCGGAACAGGCTGGGACTGGTCTACCCACGCTCACGCTACTGAGCACAACGAAAAGACAACTGCGGTAAATTACGGAAACGGCGGCGGCGGCGTCACGACCGATTCGGAAGGCACCAACCGATTCATTGCTGTAGGTCTGCCGGAATTCTCCAAGAATCCGTCTCCCCTCAACGAACGCCTGCTCACACTGCTCGACCCTACCGGCAGCTCTAATATTCTTCCTGGACCGAAGAACGCAGATAGTCCGGAAGGCGCGAATGATTTGGATGCCGAAGCGGTGGGCGGTTATCTATGGGACTCCGCCCTGCGCGCGCGCAAGACGGTCCGCAACTACGGCTTCTTTCTCGATCAGGCATACTACATCAGCAGCGGCGGTGACCCAACGAAAGCTGATCCCAACGTCCCCACCTACATTCCCATTTCGCCAACTCCATTTGAGGCGAACATCCCGCAGGCGGTCGAAGAACAACCGGCCCTTCTCAACAAGACCGACATCTACTTCCGAGGATTCGACCAAAACAACGCGGATACGTACCTGGTCAACGAGTGGCAACGAGATATGGGAGTCAACGGCTTGCCGAACCTCACACTGCTTCGCTTGCCCCACGACCACAACGGCAGTTTCGGTACGGCCATCGCCGGACTTGGAACGCCAGGACTGCAGATATCGGACAATGACTATGCCATCGGCCGAGTGGTCGACATTATCAGTCACTCTCCGTACTGGCAGGATACCGCCATTTTCATCCTTGAGGATGACGCCCAAAATGGCTCCGACCATGTCGACTCGCACCGCTCATTCGCCTATGTCATCTCCCCCTACAGCAAGCGCGGCGTGACTATCTCAACCAACTACAACACAGTGAACGTTCTGCGTACGATCGAAGACGTGATGGGCATCCACCATCTCAACTTCCGCGACGCGGATGCAGCTCCCATGGCGGACGTCTTCACACGCAAGCCGGACTTCACTCCATATTCCGCTATTATCCCGGGGGATCTATGCACGGCGCCGGTCGATCCAAAGCTGGTGCCAGCATGCGAGAGCACTACAGCCAAGATCACATCTCCGGCACCGCAGTTGCACGACGCGGCGTGGTGGGCGGCGAAGACGAAGGGTTTTGATTTCTCCGACGCCGACCGGATCGATGCCGACGCCTTCAACCACGTGCTATGGGAAGGCAGCATGGGCGACGACGTTCCCTACCCGACGGTGCGCAGCCGCCAGGACCTGCGACTGAACCGTGCTCAACTCATCAAGCGGTGGCAGGAGAGCAAGGCGCAATCGCGGTCGACCTCGATCGCGCTGCCTGGTGGCCAATGAGTGGAACGCGGTACTGATCGCTCAATGCTTCGTCATAGTTAGAGAGTTGCAGCAAGGTGCAGCAACCAATAAGGCCAGATAGAGCTACGGAGTAACTGCGCGAAACAGTTGAACACATTCACTTGAGGAGCTTTGCATGGCGCAAGGAGAGATACTCCGATCTCTCCTTACGCCATGACGTATTTATAGGATCGGCCGAAACAGTCGTCCCCGAGACGTTGAAAGCCAACCCGCCAAGAAGGGCAAGTGTCCGGCCGGGAAAAACACTCCGCATTATCCTTCTTCCCAGGCCTTCCGCAGCCATTCTCTGCGTCAGTACAGGTACCGTAGGGGGAGTGTTTACTCCTACCATCTTTGCAGGAGGGCCATCGGCTACTTAGCGGCGCATCTGCTGCATCTGCCAGAGCCGGCTCTCTTTACAATTCTGAGCATGGGATCTCTGCTCGCTGCACTAACGCACGCGCCGCTCCTGGCAAGCTTTATGTCTGTGGAGTTGACCGGACAATGGCCACTCTTACCTTACCTTCCGCGAGGTACTGCCATTGCGTGGGCAGTTGCGCGTACGATCACGCCGCATTCGCCGTCTGCGATTGCTACGCCTCAACCTGTATGCGAGATCTTTGAGAGCGGTCTCCCTGCTCTAGAACAGTCGGAGCCGGCGAGTGAACTGTTCAGCTGCATTTCAGGTAAAAAGGCTGAAAGGTCCTTGAAGCGTTCAGGGAGACACGATGGAAAATTTCCGGCTCAAAGTATTTCGCTCTGTTGCGCATCACCTTAACTTTAGCCGGGCGGCCGAAGAGTTGCTGCTCACTCAGCCCGCGGTGACGCAGCAGGTCAAAGCCCTGGAAGAAGAGTGCGGCGTTCCGCTTTTCGACCGGAGTGGCGGCCACATTACATTGACCGCCAGCGGCCAGGCTCTTCTGCCGTACGCCGAGAAGTTGAAGATCATCGCAGATGAAGCCTTCGCAGCAGTGGCCAGCGCTTCGGGGCGAAATGCAGGCCAGTTGGCCATCGGAGCCTCGCAGACGATCGGCCAGTATCTATTGCCCAACCTTGTGGCAGGTTTTCTTCGAGAAAATCCACGCGTGACGGTCACCGCAGTGAGCGGCAATAGCGATGAAATGCTCGAGGCTCTTATCTCGCGTCGTATTCAGCTTGCATTGATTGAAGGGCCGGCCCTCCGCAAAGACATCCACGTCGAACCTTTCATGGAAGACCACATGGTGCTGATAGTGCCCGCGAGCCATGAATGGGCGGACCACGAAATCAACGTTTCCATGTTGAAAGAGGCGCCACTCTTGATGAGAGAATTCGGTTCCGGATCACGCCGCGTCGTGGAAAATGCCCTGACAGAGGCAGGCATCAAGAAGAAGGAACTCAACACCAGGATGGAGTTGGATTCGACAGAGGGACTTCTCAGTGCAGTCGAAGCCGGGCTGGGTTTCACCTTCGTTTCCCGTTGGGCCGTACGCAACCAACTTGCGCTCGGGACGTTGAAATTAGCCCGGGTGCGTGGCCTCAAACTCTCCCGTATGTTCTCCATCGCTTATCCCGCTGGCCCCGAACCCACCGGAAATGCAGGAGTCTTCCGCAAGTTTCTTCTAGCAAAAGGCCGGGATCTCACGCCGCGAGTCACCGGGAAAGTGGCAACACGGTCCGTTGTCGCATGATCTGTCAAAGTGAGTGGCAGTCACCTGCAAACTCGGAGATCCATTGAAGACTTCAGCAAGCGACAATCCCAAGGCTCGGCGACCGCCGCGCTTTCTATGCTTTCTGGGACATTTTGGAATTTATAACTTGCTGAAAGAGCTGGTAGCCGAAAGATATTCCTCATACGGCCCCTTGATGCAAAATCCCCCGTAAAACAGCCGGGTCCGGGTCGATTCAGATCCTCGTGTACACTCGCTGTACATTCTTGCTTTCGGGTGTGCATGCAAAACCTTCAAAAGAGCGCATATGGAAGTGTAAAGCCCTTCACCCGCCATAGTGTGGGGTGCCCCTACGCCGGCGACCCGAATCACAACACCTGCTCGTGCCCGAAGTGGATCTATACGTGGAATGCCAAAACCGGCCTGAAGAACCGCAAGTCGCTCACGACGCCGTCCTGGGCCGAGGCTCAGCGGATCGCTGTCGATACCTTGCGTGCGATGGATCCGGAGATCGCCGCAGCCAGGGCCGTGAATGAAAAGCAGGACGGGGAACGGATGACCGTTGCCGACGCCTGCGACCTCTGGATTGACCGCTCGAAACGACTGTCGGGATCGGATGGCGGCACGGTCCAGCAGTACGTCACGTTGAAGCGCAAGCTCTGCGCCTGGGCCGATGCTCACGGCATCACCCACATTCAGGACATCACGAGTCTGCAATTGGAGCGCTGGTACAGCTCTCGGGAATGGACGCATCTTGCGCCGACAACTCAGTCGCAGCGATGGGGATGCGTTCGAAGCATGTTCGCGTTCTTCGCGGATCGCGGGCTGGTTGCCCGGTCGCCCGCGGCATCGATCAAAGCCACGAAGTCCGAAGGCGCCCATGTTCAGGGTCCGTATACGGATGCCCAGGTCGAGAAGATGTTCGCCAGCGTGGAGAAGAGCATTCCGGCCAATCTGCCGAAGCACAAGCGTGCGACATACGGGCCGCGTCTTAGGGTGTTTATGAAATTGCTCCTGGCGACCGGCGCAGACGTGTCAGACGCCGTGCTGTTCGAGCCTGCTCGGCTCGAGACGCACAAGGTCGGCTCACGCAAGATCGCCGTCTTCCGATACCAGAGGCAAAAGACAGGTATCCAGGCTGTCATCCCCGTGCCCTGGGACGTAGCACAAGAACTGAAGAACGTTCCACTTGAGCCAGGCTGCGAGGCGGCGATGCCCTTCCGGACGCTCGATCTGCGTCTCAAGAAGGATCAGACCAAGTGGAGCGCACGGATCAGTGCAGTGCTCGAAGCCGCGGGGGTTGAACACGTAGACATCCCCGGCCGGAATGCCAACGGTAGAGTCGTCCAGAAGGATTCAAACGCGAAGCAGCTACGTCACACCTTCGCAGTGCGCCAATTGAAGGCTGGGCAGCGGCCTGAAGAGGTCGCTCGTATGCTCGGCCATGTCGACACCGAAATGATCCGCAAGCACTACGCTCCCTGGGTAAAGGATCTGGACGACGCGCACATCAGGCGAGTTGTTTCTGGCTGGTAGAGGTGAGCCGAGCGTGAACTCGTTCGGCCACTGACTGCGGAATTCTCAAGGTGAAGTAGGACCTCTTCAGTTGTTTACCTTCTCGTCGTGAGAATCCGCCAATTCGGATAACGCCGGGTTCGTCGGCGAAAAGTTCGCGGATCTTGGACGGAGCCAGGTGCCAGAGCTCTCCAAGCTCTCCAGGGGTATAGTGCTTTTCACCGGCAAGAGTAGATCGGGGCATCTCATCTCGAGTCCATTGCTCGGTCAGCCCTACGCTGGCACTTTCCCGCTTCATCGCAATCCCTCAGTGTCATCCAGCATGGTCTTCGAATCCGTGCGGAGGGCACATCCTTTTAAATAGCTCACGTTCGCCACCGACAATTACTCCCGGTCGGATGACGTTCAGTAACAACCAATTGATTTCCCCTGCAGCCGCGTCGGCACGAAGTGCTTTGACGAGCATTCCCCTTCTTCGCGCGCTTCGGTAGGGAACGACAACTTCCTTGAGCGGTATAACGGCAACTCGAGATTCGGTCAAATAAGGCTTCGCGAATCGCAGAAACCGGGTTTCGTCAGTTCAATGAAGGTGCATTGCGACGGCAACGACTGCGTTGTAGGCGGCATGCATTAATGCTGCCGCGGCGGTTGAATTTGATCGCCATCGCTACAGCGCGTACACGACACCCATAGCAAAGATCAGCAGCCACGGCAGGCTCATGGTCCTGGTGTGTGACCACGCGAAAAGCAGAGAGGTGAGAGCTGTCGGCAGAGCTATGCGCAGCTTCCTCAGGTCTTCCATTGAGCATGCAGTGACGTAGATCACGGAAAACGCAGCTCCGCGGTAGATCACCTCTTCGATGATCGGACCGATGGTGACTCCATAGAGCAGCTCGCTGGGCGGAGCTACGCCCAGGGAATTCCCGGTGATCCTCATGAGCTCGATTACAAGGAGTGCGCATAGGCTGCCTCCCGCTACCGCGTAGAACCAGTAGGCACGGCGACGTGGTTTCCGCCAGCCAAGATAGTTGAGAATCTGCCCTTTGCCGATGCAGCCATAGAGAAACAACGTGACTGTTAGAGACGCGGCAACGCGAGGTTGAACGCTGGCG
>DATAQX010000276.1:0-11490 GCA_036264455.1 Silvibacterium sp.
CGCTCGCGGTAGCGCTGGACTTGTTCGAGATGCCGGGGGGTGAGCGTGCCGGCGCGGAGCGGTTCGGTCAGCATGTTCGCTGTGGCGACCGCATCCTGAATGGCGATGTTGATGCCGATGCCGCCTACAGGAGACATAGCGTGGGCAGCGTCTCCAATGCAGAGCAGGCCGGGTGACGACCAGCGTTCGAGATGGTTGACCTGCACGGAAAGCAGCTTAACCTCGTCCCAGGAGTTGATCTCAGCGGTGCGGCCGGCAAGAAACGGAACGATGCGTTCGAGGCTCTCGTGGAATTTGTTGAGGCCGTCCCGCTGGATCTGGTCGAAGTCGCCCTTGGCAATAAGGTAAGCGACCTGAAAGTAGTCGATGCGATTGATGAGAACAACGAGCCGGCCATAGTTGACGTAGCCGAGACCAGTTTCCGGATCAGCAGGCTGGCGCACGATGCGGAACCAGAGAACGTCGATGGGCACGCCCTCTTCGATGAGGGACAGGTGAGCAGCATCCCGCGAGACAGCGTGACGGCCGTCGCAGCCGACGGTGAGATCGGCGGGGATTTCAACCGGACCCTCGGGAGTGTTAGCGCGCACGCCGGTGATGACTCCATTGCTCTCGATGAGTCCGGTAGCCTCCCATTCCATGCGTAATGTGAAGTTCGGATACCGCGCCGCTTCCGAGGAGAGAAAGTTCAGAAGATCCCATTGCGGCATGAGCGCGATGAACTTCGCGTGGGTGGGCAGATGCGTGAAGTCGCCGATCTCGAACCTGCGTCCTCCTATAATGACGGCGACTGCTTGCACCCGGCTATGGCGGATCTCAAGGAGTTTGTCGAGCAGGCCCAGTTCATGCATCAGCTCCAGCGTAGAGGGATGGATAGTATCGCCGCGAAAATCGCGGAAGAAGTCTTTGTGCTTTTCGAGCACGGTGACGGGAAGCCCGGCGCGTGCCAGCAGCAGACCGAGCATGATACCGGCCGGGCCTCCACCGATGATGCAGGTGGATTGCATGGGGGCAACTTTAGCACAAGCCTGCCCAGGCGGAGGTATCCAGACGGTCAGTTCATGACTGGCTCGCTGATGCGCAGCGCCAGACACTTAGCTGCTCCACCGGCCTTCAGGAACTCCGTCAGCTTTACCTGCACCACGCAGAACCCGCGCGATTTAAGCTGTGCACACAATGCCGAACTGATCTGGTTCAGCAGAATCGTCTGGCCGACATTTACAGCGTTGCAGGCAAAGCGAAGCGCGTCGGCTTCATCGACGCAGATGCGCTTCGACACAGGATAATGCGCTTCGATGAGCGCGCGAGAGGGCCGATCGAAGGCCGGAGGGTAGTACATCAGCTCGCCGTTCGACAAGGGGCAAAAGCAGGTATCGAGATGATAGAAGCGTGGATCGATGAGGCCGAGCGAGAGAACTTCAATACCCCATGCCTCGGTCAGGTAGCGGTGGCTGGTTTCGCGGGTGCGGAGGCCATGCCCAGCCCAGAGGCGCCTGCCATCCGCCGCGAATAGGGCATCGCCCTCACCTTCAAAAGGCGTAGAGCGCGGGATTTCACGGATGGAAAATCCGGAGTCGCTGAACCATTTGCGAAAATGCGGTTCCTCGCCCTGCCGCTCAGCGTGATGAAAGCTGCTGAGCGCGACAATGCCCTGGCGCACGAGGCCGGCGTTGGCAGTGAAGACCATGTCGGGTGAGCCGGGTTGCGGTTCGACCAGGAGGACGTCTGCGATCTGCGCGAGCGAGGCGCGAAGCTGCTCCCATTGCGCGGCGGCCTGCTCCCGCGAAGACTGGTGAATATTGCCTTCCATCCACGGGTTGATGACGTAATTGACGTCATACAGCCTGGGCGGACACATCAGGAAAGCGGACCGGCCGGTACCCATAAGGGTCTCCATGTTCGAGTTTCCCCTGACTTTGCCGTGCCGTCAATATGAAAGAAAATACAGTGAAAAGCGCATAAACATGCACCAAGAGTAATGCAGATTGTGAATTTATCAATCAGTTGATTGACAACTAATCAACTGATTGATAAAGTGGCCAGCATGGGCCAGGAAACCAGTGCCGTTCCGGACCAATTCTCCGTTGGTGAATATCTGAGCGGACTGCTGAATCCCGTTGATGAGGCAGGCAAACGGAAGACTGCTCTTCTACAGGCGACGTTTGACGTTATCGCCGAGGCCGGCTTCGAGGGGTTGCGTACGCGAGGCGTGGCGCAGCGCGCGAGAGTCAATGTGGCTACCCTCCACTACTATTTCCCCACCAAGCAGGCGCTTATTGAAGGGCTGGCGCAGTTCCTGGGGGCCAAGTTTGTGCTGTTGCATGGGCCGGCGCCCGCGCCGAGCGGGTATAAAGCGCTGGACCGGCTGCGGCAGGAGTTCTCCGACGGGGACTACTACTACCAACACGAGCCGAAGATGCTGCTGGTGCTCGAGGAGTTCAGGCTGCGCGGCAAGCGTGATCCGCAGGTTCAGAAAATTGTGGACATAATGCACGGCCATTGGCGGCATGGCCTGGAGCAAATGGTGGCTGAGGGGATCGCGGACGGGACGTTTCGCCAGGAGCTGGACAAGGAGGAGGTTCTGGGGATGCTGCTGAGCATGTTCTCTGGCGCCGGCAGCTGCCGCGGAAACGAATTTGAGACGGTCAAGCAGGGGATCGAGCAATGGCTGTTAAGTGAAAGCGTTTGGAAGGCAACGAGAGGAGCGAGCAATGAGAGCGAGTGATTTATCTGTGATCGTCATCGGGGGCGGGATCGGCGGTCTTTGCCTGGCGCAGGGGCTGAAGAAGGCTGGGGTGAGCGTAGCGGTGTATGAGCGTGATGGCGCTCCGGCTTCGCGGCTGCAGGGGTTTCGGGTGCATATCAGCCCCGAAGGGAGCACGGCACTGCATGAGTGTCTGCCATCGGAGCTGTGGACGGTCTTCGACCGCACGGGTGGAGCGTTCACGGGCGGGATCACGATAATGACCGAGCAGCTCAATGAGCTTTTTCACGCCAGAGCCGACGATGACGGCTCGGCCGATCAGCTGATTGCCAGGCACCGTTCGGTGAGCAGGATTACCCTCCGCCATATTCTGCTGTCGGGCCTTGAAGGCATAGTCCATTTCAACAAGCGATTCGTTCGTTACGAGGAGACGCCGGCGGGACGGTTCATTGCATATTTCGAAGACGGCAGCAAGGTGGGGGGCGATGTGCTGGTAGCCGCAGATGGCGTGAACTCGCGGGTGCGGCAGCAGTATCTGCCTCACGCCGAGCCGGTGGATACGGGGGTAATTACACTTGGCGGCAAGGTTCCGCTCACCGACGGGGCACTGGCACTGCTGCCTCCGAGGCTGCTGGACGGGCCGGTAATGGCGATGCCGCCGGAAGAGTGCAGCCTGTTTATGGCGGTGTGGAAGCGGGAACAGGGAGGCGACCGCTATCTGCGGCAGCTGGGCATTGAGAAAGACATTCCTGAGGATGAGGATTATGTGATTCTGGGGTTCGGAGCGAAGCGAGAGTACTTCGGGTTTCGCAGCGAGCCTGTAACGATGCGAAGCGAAGAGCTGAAGGAGACCATCCGCCGCAAGGTGGTGAGCTGGCATCCCTCATTGCGCAAGCTGGTGGAGTTAGTGGATGAGACGCAGATCGGGATGGCGCGCATTCGATCTTCGGAACCGGTTGCCGCATGGACGACGACAGGGGTGACGCTGCTGGGCGATGCGATTCACAGCATGACTCCCTATCGCGGAATCGGAGCAAATATTGCGCTGAAGGACGCGGCCCTGCTGTGCGCGAAATTGACGGAGGCGGATCGCGGGGAGAAGCCAGTGCTGATTGCGATTGCGGAGTACGAGGCCGCGATGCGCGAGTATGGATTCGCAGCGGTGACGTCGTCGCTGAAGGCAATGGAGCATGCGATGGGCCAGAGAGGCCGTGGGTTTGCGCTCGTGAAGACTGCGATGCGCGTGATGAACGCGGTTCCGGCATTGCGACGGCGAATGATGACCGCGTGAGGCGGAGTGGGCAGATCATCCTTTGAGGAGCAGCGCGTGGGCATCGCGAGCGCGGCATTGCATGGCGAGCGTGCCGGTAACCAGGGCTTCGTCTATGAGGGGTTCGACCTGAGAACGAAGGCTGGGCTCGCGATCGGCGAGCAGGCCGAGGCCTTCGACAGCTGTGCATCGCACAACATTCGATGGATCGTAGTAGAGCGGCATGAGCAGCCCGGCGGCGCGCAGGCGATGGGCGCGTGACTGCGCGATGCGAGCGACGACCAATCCCAGGTGAGCGCGCGTTCTCCAGTTGTCGCCAGCACTTTCGCTGAAGAGACCGAGCAGGCGTTCGGTATGCGGGGTCAAAATCTCCGGCTGCTTCTCAGTGATGCGGCGAACGGTGTCGGAGGCGTGATGGCGCAGCCTGGGATCGCCTGAAAAGAGAGCACGCAGCAGAGGTTTGAGCAATGCGGGATCTGCGAGGACCTGTACGGCTGCACGCTGCGCATCGGAGAGACGCCAGCTGGGAGTATTGAGTTTCAGCGCGCTTTCTTCTGTCGATTTCGGTCGGGACATGCTTGCCGGATCTCGAGCGAAGTATAGATGGTGCGGCTTACAATCTGTTTATCTATGAACGCCGGATCGGCTAAGAGCGCCGAGCAGCAAGCGGGAGAATTCAGGCGTCTTCTGCTGGAATGGTTCGACGACAATGCGCGTGACCTGCCCTGGCGGCGGACATGCGATCCCTATGCCATCTGGGTTTCAGAAGTTATGCTGCAGCAGACGCGCGTGGCCGCGGTAACCGAGCACTATGCGCGATTCATGGAGCGGTTTCCTACTTTGCGGGCGCTGGCGGACGCGAGCGAAGACGAGGTTCTGGCATGCTGGAGCGGTCTCGGCTACTACCGGCGGGCGCGCATGCTGCATAAGGCGGCTCGCTTTGTGGCGCAGGAGCTCGATGGAAGGCTGCCGTCGACCGCCACGGGGCTGCGCGCTCTTCCGGGCATTGGCGAATACACAAGTGCGGCGATTGCCAGCATCGGGTTTGGCGAAGCCGTCATGTGCGTGGATGGCAACGTCGCGCGCGTGTTGACGCGGGTGCGAGGCTGGACTGAACGGACCGCCGTTGCCGCGAAGATTCGTGGGGCGGCCTCCGAACTGCTGGATACGAGCCGGCCGGGAGATTTCAACCAGGCGATGATGGAGCTGGGGGCGACGGTTTGTCTGCCACGCGCGCCGCTGTGCCTGCAATGTCCGGTGGTGGAGTTGTGTGCGACGCGCGGGGAGCATCCCGTGGCAGCGCGAAAGAAGATGCGCAGTCAGAAGGCGGCTTACGCTTTTCTGCTGCGGGTTACAGAGCCGGCTGCGAGAAAACCTCATGGGCACAGGCCTGGGAATGGAAGAGCGAGCAATGGGCACACGGCGCAACGTCCGGAACTCGCCGTGTTGCTGGAGCAGCGGCCAGCCCAGGCCTCGCTGATGGCCGGCATGTGGGAGCTGCCGGAAATCGATAGCACAAAGGCAGACGCCGCACGTCGATTGCTCGATGTGCGGCACTCGATTACGGTAACCAATTACTATGTGACGGTCTACAGCTACGGTGCAGACGCGGAAACCGATCTGCCCGAGCCCAAAGGAGCGCGCCGCTGGGTGCTGTCGCGCGAACTTTCGGAGCTTCCGCTGACCGGACTGACGCGCAAGGTGCTGAAGCGGTTGAAGGCGCTGCCCGGATACACAGGGCCTGGTCCGGCGGTGACATTTGAAGAGATGACACCGGAGATTTGGATATAGAGAATAGAGATTGTGCGGTTTTCGCCACGTCAGGAGTTCGATGAAGATTTTTGCCTCTGCTGTTTCGCTTCTCGCCTTTGCCTTTCTTCCCTTTTCTTCCGTTGTTGCGCAGCAGGCATCCGTCCCTGCCGTGGCGGGAGTTCCCGAGGCGGCTCGCCAGGCCGCTGCGTCGATTGATCCCGAGAAGATTCGAGTGCACGTACGGTTTCTTGCAGACGATCTGCTGGAGGGTCGCGGACCGGGCACGCGCGGCGGCGATATTGCTGCGCAGTACATCGGCACACAGTTTGCGCTGGACGGCCTGCAACCGGCCGGCGACAATGGCACTTTTTTTCAGAAGGTGCCGCTCTATGCGATTCACACCATTGAGGACCAGACGAAGTTCAGCTTCGTGCCGCAGAATGGTGCTCCCATTGCGTTAACCTATGGCTCAGATTACGTAACCAAGGATCAGACGGGTGCGGCATCAGCGGACATCGACGCGCCGATTGTCTTCGTGGGTTACGGGATCGATGCGCCTGAGTATCACTGGAACGATTATGCAGGCGTGGATGTAAAGGGCAAGGTTCTGCTGGTCATCGTCAACCAGCCTCCTTCGGATGATCCGGCGTTTTTCAAAGGCAAGACGATGACCTATTATGGCCGCTGGACCTACAAGTACGAAGAGGCGGCGAGACGGGGCGCAGTGGGCGTGCTGATTATTCATCGCACCGACCTGGCCAGCTATCCGTGGGACGTAGTGAGGAATTCGCAGTCGGTGGAGAAGTCGTATCTGAAAGGCGATCCCACGGCGACACTGAAGGCGGCTAGCTGGGTTCAGCTCGATGTGGCGAAGAAGCTTTTTGAGGCTGCCGGGAAGAACGCGGACGAAATAATTGTGGCAGCCGGTAAGCCGGGATTTCACTCGTTTGAATTGCCAGTGCGACTGAAGGCACATGTGGCCAGCCGGGTGAGGCCGTATGAATCGGACAACGTGGTCGCGAAACTGCCGGGAGCGGATGCCGGAGGTACAGACCAGGCGGTGATCTACTCGGCGCATTACGACCATCTGGGGATCGATCCCGATCTGAAGGGCGATAACATCTATAACGGCGCGGCGGATAACGGCACCGGTTGCGGGATTCTGCTGGAGATGGCGCGGGCATTCGCGGAGGCTCCGGCGAGGCCGCCGCACAGCATCCTCTTCGCGGCGGTTACAGCGGAGGAGCAGGGGCTCCTGGGTTCGCAATATCTCGGCATGCATCCTCCAATTCCGGCGTCGCAGATCGCACTCGACCTGAATTACGACATGCTGATGCCAATGGGAGTGCCGCTGGCGGCAGAAGTGAGCGGCGCGGAGCGAACGACATTGTATCCAGTGGTTGAGAAGACGGCCAAGGCCTTCGACCTGACGCTTGAGCCGGACCAGTTTCCGGGCGCTGGACACTACTATCGCTCAGACCACTTCAGCTTTGCCCGAGTCGGCGTGCCGGCGTTTTCGATCGGTCAAGGAACGCTGTTCGAGGGGCACGATGCGGCATGGGGGAAGGCGCAGGCAGAGGATTTTGTCGCCCACCACTACCACCAGCCGTCGGACGAGTATCACCCAGGCATGGATTTTCGCGGCGACGCGAAGATGGCGCGCTTTGGGTTAATTCTGGGCTGGGAAGCATCTTCGTTGCCGGAGACGGTGGGCTGGCAAAAGGGCGACGAGTTTGAAGCGGCTCGCAGGAAGAGCCAGGGCTCGAAAGACTAGATCATTCTGATGGGAGTTGCCGGTGCGAATCGTACTTGCAACCTTGATTTTGGCATCTGCTTTAGTCGCAGCCTTTGCACAGACGACGACTGACCCCGCGCTGCATCATCGCGGCGATGCCTCTCAGAACCAGACCGCAGCAGCCGGCGGTAAGCAGCGTGGGACGTCCACGCTGCCTGCCGACGCATCGGGCGAGTACCTGATCGACGAGGCGGGATCGGTGGTGCAGATCACAATCGAGAACGGCCGACTGGACGGGTACGTTTCAAAACTGGTGGAGGGCTTAACCTCCACAGTGACTTATTTTTTTGATCGCACCACCATGAACGGGGATCGGCTGACCTTCACGACAAAAGAGATTCACGGAATCTGGTATTCCTTCGACGGCTTGATCGTTCGTGGCGATGGGCAAAGCAAGCAGCAGGACGGCTATTACCGCCTGAGGGGCACGCTGATGACACACGATGCCGTCCAGAAGAGCCAGTCGAGCTCGACCATCAACCTGAAATCGACGCCCCGCCGCGATTGAGAAACCTCGTCAGCTCCTGCTGCCGGAAAGATCGTGCGTGCGCGACGCCGAATGGACGGGTTGCGCCGGGTCGGAGTGATCGAGCAGTTGTCCGGGATGGCCGGGAACCTCGAGCATCTCTGCCGCAGAGGATGGACTGGGTGCGCCGCCGGGGCGATCGATCGATACAGCCGACTGCGTAGAAGCGGCTGCGGAGCGAGTTGGAGTCAAAGCGGGGGACAGCCGGGTGGGGTCCCCTGCACTTTCAGAGGCTTCGCGACGCAGCCGTAATCCTTTGACACGCCCACGGAACGTCTGTTCTGGCTGAAAACCCGTGGCGGGAGCAGGGCGGAAGAAGCGGTCGAAATCCCCCTTGGCAAAGGCAGCCAAGACCATACCGATGAGTGTCCCCGTAACCAGCCCCTTCCAGAAATCATTTTCGGGCATGCAATTCTCCTTGGTCGGTCTTTTCTTATAAGACGCGATTGAGTCATGACAGTTGCTCCAGGGAATTATCCGGTCGATCAAGGCCAAAATTTGTTGCATCGAAACCGTGTTTCGATATATCTTAAGCTATATCTTGAGATGTATCTTAAGAATATCAGGAGAAAACTAATATGTTTAACAAACACAAGCATTTTGAAGAAGGCACAGAGCAATGCGGGCCGTGGAAACACTTCCGCGGCAGAGGCTTTTGGGGTGAGATGGGCGAGGGCTGGGGACGGCACGGCCGGCACCAGTTCGGTGGAGAGTTCGGAGGGCGTCTATTCGATACTGGCGAGCTGCGTCTGGTGATTTTGAGCTACATCGCCGAGAAACCGAGCCATGGATACGAAATCATGAAGGGCATCGGAGAGCAGATGGGGGGCGTGTATACGCCGAGTGCGGGAGTGGTTTATCCCACACTGAACCAGCTTGAAGACGAGGGTTTCGCCACGGTCAGCTCCGAGGGCGGCAAGAAACAGTACACGATCACCGAAGCGGGCCGGGCAGAACTGGCATCGCAGAAAGCGCGCATCGATCAATTACTCGGCCGCATTCGGCAGACGGGCGAGGCTTTTGGACGCGGACGGGCTCCTCAGATCATGCGGGCGCTCCACAATTGCAAGCTGGCGCTGAAGCTGAAGTTTGGGCAGGGCAACCTGACAAGCGATCAGATCAGGCAGATTGCTGAGATCCTCGATGCCGCGGCAAAGGAAATCGAGCGAGTGTGATGGAAAGACAGAGCACAGAGCTCAGGGCTCGGAGTTCGGAAGGCAGGCCGTTGACCGCAGCGTCTGAGCCTGCTGCGCGGCTATTGGAACTGGAGGCAGAAAATGCGCGCCTGAAGAGCCTCGTGGGCGAGCTGCTGGTCACGAATCAGTTGCTGCGGGAGAAGACAGAAATCAGGGCTCAGCGCTCAGAGATCGGGTGATAGCTGCACGGCCGCGCAGGTATCTCTGTCGCTTCTCCGGCGGGAAGCGTTCGATGGCGTAGCGAAGCGTCGTTCGCGGCATGGATGCATGATGCCGGCGCAGAAAACGCTCCAGGGCACAGGGATCTTTCTTGCCGGCTTCGCGGAGCATCCAGCCGGTGGCCTTCTGGATGAGGTCTTCTGGATCGTGGAGGAGGATTTCGGCGAGAGCGAAGGTATCCGCGAGATGACCTTTCCGGATGAACCACCAGGTGGAGACGATGGCGATGCGGCGATCCCAGAGGCGCGCGGATCGGGCGAGTTCATACAAGAGGGTTTTGTCGCGTTCCAGGAGCCAGGGGCCGACAATGTAAGGTGCGCTGCCATCGACTGCGTCCCAATCACGGATTAGCCTGCGATTGCGGATATAGAAATCGAATATCTTTTTCTGCCCGGCTTCGGCGGCCTTTTGAAACTGGCGGCAGAGGATCTCGTTGGCCAGCGAACGCTCGTCGTGAACGGCAGATTGCATGAGCCTGCGAATGTCTGCGAGCGAAAGATGCGCGAATCCATTCGCGATCTTACGCGCAGACGCGGCGGGAACGCCGAGAAAGATATCATCCGCGGAGTTCTTGAAGAAGCCGCGCTGAACTCGTGCCCTGGCCGGATCGGAGAGCTGATGAAGCGCCTGCCGCGCGGCTTCGAGGCTAGTCATCTCTCCAGCGCTCAGTAGTAATCGGCGCAGCTCAGATAGTAGCCGCAGTGCCGGCAGATGAGTTTGCACCGATGCCCATAAAGGCGGTTCGAACAGTTGGGGCAGTAAACGGAGTGATGCTCGGCGGCCGGCTGGCTGGGCGGGGCAGAAGCCTGTTCCTGATGAACGCTGGATGAATTCGCCGGTTGCACCGGAACAGATTACCGCATTTGGCGCTCGCCGGAATGAAAAGTCTGTGCCGCGTTCCTTCTTTGGCAATTCGACGCCAGCGCCGGCTTTGTTTATGCTCAATGCGGCACATTTTCCGCTGGGCCCGCATCCAAGTGTTCAGCGATCGGTTCAGCAAGATATTCCCCGAAAAAGAAAAAGGAGCTGTTTATGGAACGCAAAGCAAGTGCCGTGTGGCATGGCGGCTTGAAGGATGGCAAGGGCACGATTTCGACACAGAGCGGGGTTCTCAAGGAGACGCAATACTCTTTCAGTACGCGATTTGCGGACGGTATCGGAACCAACCCGGAGGAATTGATTGCGGCGGCCCATGCGGGCTGCTTCACGATGGCCTTGAGCGCGCAGCTGGGAGAGGCGAAGCTGACTCCGGAATCCCTGGAGACGACAGCGGCGGTGAAGTTTGAGAAGACAGACGCAGGCTTTACGATTGTCGCGATCCATTTGACGACGCGGGCGAAGGTTCCCGGGGCAAGCGAGTCGGCGTTTGAGACAGCGGCCGCAAACGCAAAGGCCGGCTGCCCCATTTCACGGCTGTTCAAGGGAAATACGGAAGTTACACTGGACGCAAAGCTGGTCTAAACTGAGCACTTTCTTTCACGGACGCCGCGGGATCAAAGCCGTGGCGTTTTCATTTTCAGCTATTGGCGCGGACGAAATCACGGAGTTCGCGATTGATCTCAGTAGCCTTCTGGACTCCGCTGTCGAGCATCGAACGCCACTTGCGGCCATTCTCGTCCAACTCGGTCATGCCCAGAAGGTAGCTGGTTTGAAGGATGATTTCGAGCGCGTTGCTGAGATCATGAGAGTAACGGCGCAGCTCCCGGGCGTGGTCGAGCGGAATTGGCTGTGTGCCGGTGGGGTCAGTCATACGAGATGATTCCTTGTGATTTGGAGAACTTTGACTTTGATCTGATGCAGAAAGTGGGGTTGCGCAAAGCGACCGCATCGCTGAAGCGAAGATCCACGCGAACCAGATCCACGCGAACCAGGTTTGACACGGATGGCACCCTTTGTAACACTAGGAATTGCTGCCAGTCCAGCCGTTCGCGCTGGACACAACGTGCGTGCCGAAGTGGCGGAATTGGCAGACGCGCATGGTTCAGGTCCATGTACTCGCAAGGGTGTGGGGGTTCGAGTCCCTTCTTC
>DATAQX010000281.1:0-5110 GCA_036264455.1 Silvibacterium sp.
ACCGGCTCGCTCACCGCGCGCGAGATGCAGGCACAGGTGCTTGACGCCATGGACCTCGAACGCGAACGCGGCATCACCATTAAGGCGCATTCCGTGCGCATGGTCTATCCGGCAAAGGATGGCGAGACCTACCAGCTGAACCTTATCGATACGCCAGGGCACGTCGACTTCTCCTACGAAGTCTCGCGCTCGCTTGCGTCCTGCGAAGGCGCGCTGCTGGTCGTCGATGCCTCGCAGGGTGTCGAAGCGCAGACCCTGGCTAACGCTTATCTGGCCATCAACACTGGTCTCGAAGTCATCCCGGTCATCAACAAGATCGACCTGCCCAGCGCCGATGTCGCGCGCACGCAGGAGATGATCGAGCAGACGGTCGGCATCGATGCCACCGATGCCATCCCGGTGAGCGCAAAAACCGGCCTGGGCGTGCCCGACATTCTCGAAGCTATCGTGAACCGCCTGCCGCCGCCCGCCGGACATCCGGATGATCCGCTTCAGGCGCTTATCTTCGATTCCTGGTTTGACCCCTATCGAGGCGTCATTGTGCTCGCCCGCATTATCCATGGCCGCCTGCGCAAGGGGATGAAGATTCGGCTCATGTCGAACGACAAGACCTTCGACGTCGAATCGATGGGCGTGCTTACTCCGAAGCCGGTTGAGATAGAGGAACTGACGGCCGGCGAAGTCGGCTTCTTCGTGGCAAACATCAAGAATGTCGCCGACACGAAGATTGGGGACACGGTCACAGACAACGACCGTCCTGCGGCTGTTGCGCTTCCTGGCTTTCAGGACATCAAATCCATGGTCTTCGCCGGCCTATATACGGTCGACTCGCACGAGCACACGCTGCTCCGCGACGCCCTGGAAAAACTCCGCCTCAACGACTCCTCTTTCTTTTTCGAGCCGGAGAGTTCGGCTGCCCTCGGCTTCGGCTTCCGCTGCGGCTTCCTTGGCCTGCTGCATATGGAGATCATCCAGGAGCGCCTGGAGCGCGAATTCAACCTCGACCTCATCACCACCGCGCCCGGGGTTCGCTACAAGATCACGCTCACCGACGACACCATGCTCGAGGTGGACAACCCTTCGCGCTGGCCAAATCCCACCGAGATCGAGAAGGTCGAAGAGCCGATCATCACCGCAACCATCCTCACCAACGAGGAGTACGTCGGCGGAATCCTCAAGCTGGTCGAGGAGAAGCGCGGGCGGCAGAAGAATTTCGAGTACGTCTCGCCCACCCGGGTAATGCTGACTTACGAATTGCCTCTGAACGAGATCGTCCTCGACTTCTACGACCGCCTTAAGTCGGTCTCCCGCGGCTATGCCTCGCTCGACTATCACCTCTCGGGGACGTGGGAATCGCCCATGGTCAAGCTCGACATTCTCGTGTCAGGCGAGCCGGTCGACGCGCTCTCCATCATCGTCCATCGTGACTTCGCCTACGAGCGCGGACGCGCGCTGGTCTCCAAGATGCGGGAGCTGATTCCGCGGCAGATGTTCGAGGTCGCCATCCAGGCCGCCATCGGCTCGAAGATTGTTGCCCGCGAAACCGTCACCGCCATCCGCAAGAACGTCATCGCCAAATGCTACGGCGGAGACATCTCACGCAAGCGCAAGCTCCTCGAAAAGCAGAAAGAGGGCAAGAAGCGGATGAAGCGCATCGGCAAGGTCGATATCCCGCAGGAGGCCTTCCTCGCTGTCCTCAAGATCGGCGAAGATAGCTCCCGCTAGACCAGAGAGATGAGGATTCTGGAATATCTGAGATCACTCATACCGTAAAGCCACCATGGGATCGACTTTCGTTGCCCGCCGCGCTGGAAGATACGCCGCCAACACCGTCACCGCCGCGATCACGGCGATGGCTCCCGCCAGCGTGAACGGGTCCGACGGGCTCAGCCCAAAGAGCATGGACCGAACAGCATGGCCCGCCCCCAGAGTCAGCGGAATCCCCAGCGCAACGCCGATTCCCAGCAGCATCAGGGACTCGCGCAGCACCATCCAGAGCACCCGCCCGGTCTGCGCGCCCAGCGCCAGCCGGATGCCGATCTCATTCGTACGCCGCACCACGTTGTAAGTCATCACGCCATAAAGGCCGATGCAGGCCAGCGATAGAGCGAGCAGAGAGAAGAAACCTGAGAGCTGTGAGATGAGTTGTTCTTGACCCATCGATTGATCGACCTGCTCGGCAATCGTTCTCACTTCAAGAATCGGCAGGTTGGGATCGATCTCGGCCATTGCGGCGCGTACCTCGCCGGCGACCTTTGCCGGGTCGCCGACAGTCGATAGCTGCAGCCAGTATGCATAGGCGTCATCGCCGGTAAGTTGCGTAACGGCGAGATAGGTCATCCTTTCCGGCTTTTCGCGCGGGCTGTGGTACTTCGCGTCGCGCACGACGCCAACGATCTGCCACTCATCCTTCACGGAAGGGTCGTCCACCGTGAAGGTATGGCCGATGGCGTCGCCGCGCGGAAAGAAATGATCTGCGAGTGTCTGGTTGACCACCACGGCTTTGACCGAGGAGGCCGTGTCCTGCTCGCCGATGGGACGACCCTGGATGATCGGCATGCCTATGGTCTCGAAGTAGCGCGGGCCGACACGATTCAAAGAGGTTCCAAGATCCTCGTTCGGCGCAGCCTGGTAGCCGCGAATGCGGATGGGAGAATTCCAGTTGCCTTGGATCAGAGCGGGCTGCCCGGAAAAGGTGGCCGACCGGACGCCCGGGAGCGCGTTCATCCGCTCCATCAGGCGCGCATACATCGCGTTCAACTGCTCCGGCTTGTATCCCGCAAACTTCGCATTGAATTTCACGAGAAGGAGGTTGTGACGGTTGAAGCCGAGGTCCTGATTCTCGAGATTGCGCAGCGTGCGCAGGAAGAGGCCCGCGCTGGCAAGCAGAACGAGCGAGAGCGTGACCTGCGAAACGACGAGGAGCTTGGGGAGAAAGCGGCCGGATGAGCCTCCGGAACTGGCGTCGGTGCGCACGCTGGTTCCGAGCGAGGGCGCGACGCTGATACGCGAGACGCGCAAGGCCGGGGCAATGCCGAAGAGAATTCCCGTTAAGAACGACACACCGAGAGTGAACAGCAGAACGTGAAGATCGGGCCGGGCTTCCAGGGGCGTGTGTTTCGCTCCTTCGGCGACGAATCCGATCAGCGCGCGCGTTCCCAAATAGGCGAGAGCAAGGCCGAGCGCTCCGCCGGTGAAGGAGAGCAGGAGGGCCTCCATCAAGATCTGCCGGACGATTCGCCTGCGGCTGGAGCCGAGAGCCAGACGCGTGGCGATTTCGCGCTCGCGGGAGGCGGCTTTCGCCAGGAGAAAGTTGGCGAGGTTGGCGCAGGCGATCAGCAGGACCAGCATGACCACGCCCATGAGAATGTTCAGGGGCTGCTGATAGATTTCGCGAAGGTCGGAGATGCCTCGGTCACCGGGCAGCAGGTCGACATAGATCTTCTGGATTTCCTTTTTACGCTCAGGCGTGATCTGGGCGCCTTCGCGGTCGGTCATGAAGCGCTGCACCTGATTGGTGACCCATGCCTGTGCCTGTCCGAGCGGCACAGCCGGATCGCGGCGCGCCATCAGGTGCATCCAGAAAAGGCCGCCCGGTGCGAGGAGGGTGGGCTGGAGCATCACCTCCTGCTGCATGGTCACGGGCAGCCACATATCCATCGATTCTTTGTTCACGGTGACTCCGTCAAACTTCGTCGGCATGACGCCGATCACCGTGAAGAGTGTTCCGTTGATCGTGATGGAGCGGCCGATGATCGCCGGATCGCCTGCGAACACCTGCTGCCAATAGCGATAGCTGATCACCGCGACCGGGCTGCTTCCGGGGGCGTTGGCATCGCTGGGCGCAAGAGTTCGGCCGAGCAGAGGTTCGGCTCCGAGCACGCTGAAGAAATTGCCGGAGACGAGCTGGCCGGCGGCCTGAGTCGTCGCGCCGTTTTCACCCGAGCCGATGCGCACGCTGACCTGGTTCCAGAAGCTGCCAAAGGCGCAGATGCCCGTGAACGGCGTGTGGCCTTGCGCCTGCTCATGCTCAAGGCGCTGGTAGAAGTCATAGGTGAAGATGTCGAGCGCGCCAGCCTCGATGCCGTCCATCTCGCCGCCGCCGACAGCCTTGCCAAAGGAGACCAACTGCTGCGGATCTCGCACGGAAAGCGATTTAAAAAGCAGATCGTTGATCAGCGTGAAGATCGCCGTGTTCGCGCCGATACCGAGGGCCAGCGAAATGATCGCAACGGCTGTGAAGCCCAGACTCTTCAGCATCATACGCAGGCTGTAGCGAACGTCGTGCCACAACCTTTCGGCCACCGATTCCCAACCCACCGAGCGGACTTTCTGTTTCACCGTTTCCATGCTCCCCATCTCCACACGCGCCGCGCGCAGCGCCTCCGGATAACTCATCCCCCCGCGCATCTTGTCCTGAGCGGCAGCCTCAAGATAAGCACGCAACTCTTCGTCCATCTCCAGGCTTCGCTGGTCCTTCCCGAAGAACGCCCTTATCCCGCTTAGAAAGCTTTGTAGTCGCGCCATGACTCTCTTACGAGGCTTCAAGAATGCTGTTGATTGCGGCAATCTGCCGTCCCCATTGCCGGGTTTCGTCGTTGAGCGCCTTCCGGCCCTCCTCCGTCAGCAGATAATATTTCGCGCGGCGATTGTTCTCTGTGGCGCGCCACTCGCTCCGGATACGCCCCGAGCGTTCCAGGCGGCTGAGGGCCGGAAACAGCGACCCCGGGTTCACACGAAAGACTCCTTTGCTCACCTGTTCAATGCGCAGAGCTACGCCGTAGCCGTGCATCGGCTCGAGCGCAAGAGTTTTCAGGATGAGCATCTCCAGCGTTCCCTGGACAAGTTCGCTGGCTTTGTCGGGCATGCGGTATCTCCTCTAGATGATCAAGAGGAATACAGGTTGCTCATCTAGATTGTCAACAGGAAGACGCAAAATGAACCTGGAAGCTGGGACTGCCAGCCGCGCGACGGTCATCGGGCTGTAACGTCTTTTGTGGAAAGCACTTTTTTCGCAGCAAAAAAAGTTACGAAAGTAGAACTGCGAACTGGACATTTTAATTTTGCCGGTAAATACTTAGAATCAATGCTTTAGACGGTTCTTAAGTGA
>DATAQX010000287.1:0-5939 GCA_036264455.1 Silvibacterium sp.
TATGAGCCGGGGAATCCTCAGCCGCGGTAGGTTCAAGGGAGAATTCTGCCAAAGGAAAAGGCGGCTCACTTAGCTGCCTTTTGATCCACGCTGCCGAGCGACCTAGACGCCGGCGGTCTGGTTGTGCGGGGTGAAGCGACGGGCGAGCGCAGGCAGACCGAAGGCCAGTCCGGTGACCAGCGCCGTCGAGATGAGGTCGTTGCGGTAGAAGGGAAGACCGGCGACGTAGGACATGCCGAGTCCGGCAAAGGTCTGCGGATAGAGCGGGGAGCCGATCCAGGCCGCAAAGTTTGTTATGAGGAAGAAGGATGTGGGCGCAATGAGTACGGCGGCTCCGACGCGGAGGGCCGAAACGTGTTTTGCGAGAAGAATACGTCCGAGGACGATGACGGCAGCGTACCAGGCCCAGGTGATCAGGTATGCCGTGATGTGGAAGGGATAGCTATAGAAATAGACCGTCAGGTAGTAATCGGTCGCGGCAAGCAGAGCGACGGGGATAATGGCCTGGCGGAACGGGCGACGGGCACCAAAGTAGAGCAGCGAGCCGCCGACGGCCGTGAAGTTGAACCAGGCAGGGTGGGGAACGATCCGGCTGAGAACGGCCAGAATAATAAGCAGATAGGCGGACATGGACCCTCGGAAGAATAGACTTGGCTCTTTTATTCTGCGGACTGCGAAGGGAGGGGGTCAAGGAAAAGCGTGTGAGGGGATGAAAAACGATTTTGATAAGAAGCTAAAAAGCGGGTAGCTAAGGAGCGGAACTTAGCTGCCCCGCTTCATCGCAGCCTCTGCTCTGTGCCGCCTAGGAAGATGGCTTCGACTTCGTTGCCGGGACCGATATAGGTCCATGCGCCGAAAGGGACTCGTCTAAGACTGCTGCCGAGACCCGGAGAGCCGAAGCGCAGGTCTTCAAATTGAACAGTGTGCCAATTGGGCTCCGGCGGCGGGGCATTTTCGATGGGGACATTGCCGAGATCGGTAACCAGGGGAAACTTGGACCAGTCGAGGTAGACGCGGCCCAGCCAGGATTGTTTGGCGGCGATGACGGCGGGAGTGACGGGCGGCTTGTAGAAGACGTTGGCCGAAGGGTCGGACAGGATTTCGTCGTGACGGGTATGGACCTGCGCGGTCTGGTAGTAGTCGGCGGTTTCGGCAGTGATTCGCCAGGCGAAGGGGTCGATGATGGAAGGATCGGCGGCGATCCTGGTGATGGGCTCGGTAGTGATGCCGGCTCCGCGGGCCAGTTCAAGAGCGCGGGTATGCTCGGCGTTGCGCAGCGACCACCAGAGCGCGATGAAGACCAGAGCGGCAATGGCCCAGCCGCGTCCACGGAAGAGGGTGCGGCGTGCGCCGATTTCGCTGTCGGTTAATCCGAAGAGCCAGGGCATGACGAGCGCGCCCAGCAAGGCAAGAAAGATGAGCGGGTCAATGATGAAGACGATGCTCCGGGCGTACCAGTGGGGATTGAAAGGGAAGAAGGGGCGGATACCGTAGTCGTTGGTGTAGTCGAGCAGGAGATGACTGAGGTCGGCGACAAGGGCGAAGAGCCAGATAAGATGCCAGCGGGGCGGCGGCAGGCCCGGCCTGTGGGCGGACGATTTTCGGCGTGCTTTCCTTCCGCTGCTCCATTTATGGATGAGCCAGACGACGCCCGTGGTGACGAGCGCGATGACGGGCGCGGCCAGGAAGGTGTGGGTGATGCCGCGATGGTGCTCGAAGGCCACAAGGGGCCCGCCAAAACCCCAGAAGATATCGAGGTCGGGAGCTTCAGCAGCAAGCGTCATGGCAAGCGTGGCGTAGGCTGTCATGCGGTTGAAGCCGACTCGACTAAGGCAGGCTCCGGTCATGAAATGAGTGATGGGGTCCATAGGGTTCGGAGACAGGATACAAGGGAGCTTAGGTACCGGCAGCTAAAAAGCGGTCTGCTGAAGTCCGGTTAGCCGGTGAAGCGAGTAGATAAAGTCAGGGCAGCTAAAAGGCACGTAGCGGTTTTGTCCAGTCGCTATTTGTTGGCTGTGAGTATGCCAAGAAATCTCGACGATTATAGAGAAAAATCGTTATATCGAAGTTGACCCCGGTCGGCGCTCGGGTTGAATCATATATCTTTCACTCATTCGTCTCGTTTTCGACAAAGACCAAAAGAATAGACAAAGACCAAAAGAATGAAGGATAGACATGCCAGGATCGCGTAGAGACTTTCTCGCCCAAAGTACGCTGGGACTGCTCAGCGTCGCCGTCACCGCTCACGCTCAGCAACCGCAGGAGCCCACGCCCGGAGCCCCGCCGGCATTTGGCACCGCTCCGCCGGTTGGTCCCGAAGTATCGTCCACGACCTTTGCCGAGGCGGAAAAGCTGGTGCAGGTCGAAATGACTCCGGCGGATCGTGTCATGGCGGCCAGCAACTGGCGGATGCAAATGGCACCGCTGTACGAGCGCCGGGTAGGGCCGCACAAGCTGGCGATTGAAGAGAGCATGGCGCCAGCAACGCTGTGGAATCCGTCATTGCCGGGCATTAAGAGCTATCCAGCGGCGAATGTCTTTGAGCGTAGTGCGGGCAGCGGGGCAGTGTTGCCTGCGAATGAAGAGGACATCGCCTTCGCCACGGTTACCCGGCTTTCACGCTGGATCGAGAGCCGGCAGATAACATCGGAGCGGCTGACGGAGATTTACCTGAATCGCCTGCAGCGCTTCGATCCGAAGCTGCATTGCGTAATCACGCTCACGCGGGAGCACGCCCTCGAACAGGCGCGGCAGGCGGACAGGGAAATTGCGGCGGGCAAGTATCGCGGGCCGCTCCATGGCATTCCGTGGGGAGCGAAGGACCTGCTCGATACGGCAAACATCCCGACGACGTGGGGCGCGGAGCCGTACAGAGATCGCGTGCCCACCAAGGATGCGGCAGTTGTGGAGCGGCTGAATGCAGCAGGCGCGGTCCTTGCGGCGAAGTTGAGCCTGGGCGCGCTGGCGCTGAACGATATATGGTTCGGTGGCCAGACGATGAATCCGTGGCTGCTTGAAGAAGGCTCTTCCGGTTCCAGCGCCGGACCGGGATCGGCGACGGCCGCAGGACTGGTTGGCTTTGCGATCGCCAGCGAAACGGGCGGCAGCATCGTGAGCCCATCGATGCGCTGCGGCATAACCGGGCTGCGTCCAACCTTCGGACGAGTTCCGCGCACAGGTGCGATGACCCTCTGCTGGTCGCTCGACAAGCTGGGTCCGATGACGCGCGGCGTGGAAGATACGATGCTCATCCTCAATGCGATTTCAGGTCCCGATCCGGGCGATCTCGGGAGTGTTCCGTCCAGGCTCGCGTTCGATGCCGGAGCAAGCGTCGCGGGCCTGCGCGTTGGCTATTTCCCCGCATGGATGAAAGAGAGCCCGGCGACGGAGGTAGATCGCGCGGCGCTCGAAACAGTGAAGAAGCTTGACATGGTGCCAGTCGCGGTCTCTCTTCCCGACTGGCCTTACGACTCGCTCAACCTGATTCTGTTTGCTGAAGGCGCGGCGGCATTCGAAGAATTGACGCTCAGCCATCGGGTCGACGAGCTCAAAGCGCAGGTTCCCGATGCGTGGCCGAATGTCTTTCGCCAGTCACGTTTCCTGTCGGCGGTTGACTTCGTGCAGGCAGACCGCATGCGGCGCAAAGTCGCCGAGGAGATGGCGAGGATATTTTCAGACGTTGACCTGCTGCTGGTGCCGTCCTTGCGGGACGAGATGCTGGTGATCAGCAACAACACAGGCCATCCCTCGCTGACACTGCGCGCGGGTTTTGTCGAGGTATCGGAGGCACGCAGCGACTGGGCTCCGGACCCGAAGCATCCACTACCGAAGTTCTCTCCGCCGCGGCGGGTGCCGCACGGCATCACCCTGATCGGCCGCCTTTTCGATGAAGGCACACTGGCAGAGGCCGGGATCGCACTCGAGAGAGCGTTCGCGGTGGCAGGAGAACATCCGCCGGGCTTTTGAAGGCTTTTCAATTCTCTGGATCGCCCCTATACTTTACCCCGACTCCCGATCTTGCTCGGAGCCACACCAGCAAGAAAAGGAGAAACCACTCATGGCTACGATCAAGGTCGTACCTAATTTTTCACCCAGCACCTCTGGATTCCATTTTGCCAATTCGTTTCCAAGCGTCCCTCTGCTGACCATCAATGTGCTGGGACAAAGCATACCCATCGGGGATGCTTCCAATGGCCTGTGCGGAGGGATGGTTTACGCGGTTCGCGACTTTTTTGAATCCGGAATTTCTATCTGGCCCGATACAACGCCTCCTTCGTCAGGGACGTTGTTCGACTACATAGTGAATCGGCTCTTCGACAGCTTCGACCTTGTTCTTCCACCCCCGCCACCGCCTCCTCCGTTTATCACACCCACGCCTCCTTTCGGCCCTGGGCCTGCCACTTATATGTGGCTCATGGATCCAGCTTTGCCGGATCACGAAACGACGGCGAGTAATGCCCTGTTGGCCCCGCACGGCAGAGCATGGGTGATGATCACGGAGGAATGGCCGAAGATCCAGGCTGATATCGACAATGGCACTCTCTCGCCGATTGGCTTGATCGAACTCAAGTCAACGGACCCGACTATGATGGGCAAGAACCATCAAGTCCTTGCCTATGGGTACAAACTGAACGGCACCGACCTGGATATTCATGTCTACGATCCAAACCACCCCGACGACAATACCGTTAAGTTGTCGCTGAGCATCGCGGACCCTCAACACACCACCGCTGTTACATATTCGACCGGCGAGACGATACTTTGCTTCTTCCGCACCTTGTATTCCTTTGTATCTCCACCCCCGCCACCGCCTCCTCCTAAGACGGGCTGTTTCATCGCGACGGCAGTCTATGGAACGGACGCAATCGAGGTATCTACTCTGCGTGCCTTCCGGGACCGGAATCTCCTGACGAATTGGGGCGGGCGCGCGTTCGTCGCGTTCTATGAGACCGTTTCCCCGCCGCTGGCGGCAATGATTACCAGGAGCCGGATGCTTCGGAGGATGGCTCAATCGCTCGTGGTGATTCCGGCATATCGTATTGCAAAGAATAAGCTGGAAAGAGATCGGTGAAACCGCCGCGACGATCGCCGATGAATGAACCGCCAAAATTGACGGCCCCGGCTTCCTTGTGGGAGAGCCGGGGCCACGTTGCAAGCAGCCTGTAAGCCGAATTCTGTCGAGGACGGCCATTCCTCTAGGCGATGCATCGCTGCATCGCTCCAGCGACCTACCCGGAGGTTTCCGCCGTGTACGGGCTTGCGCCCTTGCACGTAACCCGCGTTGGCGCGCCGGGCCGGCACGCATTCACAGCCGATCGGGCCGGGCTGCGAATTTCCTCCCTATTTGGTCTTGCTCCGTGTGGGGTTTACCCTGCCTCCGACGTTACCGCCGGAGCGGTGCGCTCTTACCGCACCTTTTCACCCTTACCCTTCGCCTCTTGCGAGGCGCGGGGCGGTATCTTCTCTGTGGCACTAGCCGTCTCGCGGCCTTGACGCCGCGATCCCGGACGTTATCCGGCACACTGCCCTGCGGAGTTCGGACTTTCCTCTCCCGAAGTCGCTTGCGCGCCTCCGGCAGCGGCCGCCCGGCCTGCCTGCATATCTTCAATGATACAGCTAAAAAGCGGTCGGCGATAAACCCGACGGGTGGCAGCACTATCTCTCGCAATCTTCTTTTGCAACCGGGCACCGAACGGGAGTATTCCCGGCCTTATTCGCAGCGAAATCTACCTCTCGCTTCCAGCCTACTGCTAACCGCTACTCGCTTCTTAGCTAGCCGGACCTTAGCTGACCTCCTCATCGCTGCCCGTTTCATCGCTGCAAGATTAAGATCGTGCCAGCATGATCGATTCCGAAATTATGTTGCACGGCTCGGTGTTGGTGCTGTTGCAGTTCAATGTGTGTGAGGCGATCCGGCTCGACCGGTTGCGCGAGCTGAT
>DATAQX010000315.1:0-9314 GCA_036264455.1 Silvibacterium sp.
ACGGGCGAGCCATTTGAACCACGAGCGGATGGCGGCGAGCGCCCGCGCCACCGAAGCCTTCGACAATCCGCGCCCATACAGCTCGCTGAGATACGCGCGAATCTGCAGGTGCTCGATTTTTGCGATGGAAATCTCCGGTCCGGGTTTCGCGGTGAGATATTCAGCGAAATCGCGCAACTCACGGGCGTAGGCGCGTTGGGTATGAAGTGAAGACCCGCGCTCGTGGGCAAGTGCGGAGAGAAACTCCTCTACGCGCAAGACGACGGCGCGCTGGAAGATCTGTGGATGGCCCTGGGGCTTTGCGCTCATTCAATTGCTCTTTTCGCGCGGGGATGGTGCTGGCGATGGACAGCCTTCAGCCTTCCCAACGCAAGATGCGTATAAACCTGCGTAGTGGCAATGTCCGCATGGCCCAGGAGCGTCTGAACGGTGCGCAGGTCGGCTCCATGTTCGACCATATGCGTCGCGCAGCTGTGGCGCAGCATGTGCGGGCTGGCATGGCTGTCCGTCGATTTCACCAGTTGCCAGATCCATTGCCGGGTTAGCGGCTCGCCGCGTATGGAGAGGAAAAGCCTGCCCGTAGCCCGGCCGCTCTTCTGCAGCGCGGGACGGCCCTGCAGAAGATATTTTTCGATGGCCTCGATGGCCGGCCGGCCGAGCGGCACGATGCGCTCTTTGTCGCTCTTGCCGCGAACGAGCACGCGGCCGGCGTCGAGCGACAGGTCGGCCACATTCAGCCCGGTCAGCTCAGACACGCGCAGGCCGCCGGCGTACAGCAGTTCAAGGATGGCGCGATCGCGCAGGGCTATTGCGTCGGCCCCGCGGTGCTCGGCTGTCATGCCCGCGCGCTCCAGCATGTCGTTCACTTCAGACTGCGCCAGCGATTTGGGCAGCACCTTCCATGATGAAGGCGAGTCGAGATGGATGGTGGGATCGCGCTCGATGCGCTTGTCCAGCAGGAGCCAGCGATAGAAGCCGCGCAGGCAGGAGAGTTTGCGCGCCGCCGAACGCGACTCCACGCCATATTTGCCAAGATGCGCGAGAAATCCCGCTACCTGGGCGTGGCCTGCCGAAACCAATAACATATTTTCGCCTTCGACAAACTCGGCAAACTGCAGCAGATCGCGCTCGTACGCCTCACAGCTTAGCGGTCGCAGCCCTTTTTCGACGCGCAGATAGGCCTGATACTCGCGCAACAGCTCGGTATTGCGGGTCTCGGGCATTGTCTCGATTACACTGTTTCGATTATCCGGGAAAGATCCTCGCCAAGCTGCCTGCAAACCGGAGGGAACCAACTTCATCAGCACCGATGTCCGCGATTGAGTCACTTAGGGCCCGTTGACTGACCCTGGATTCACACATTGGTTATGCAATTTTTTCTCGTATCGCGCACAATGTAAGGCAGGAGTTTCGACGTTGACCACTACTTACACAGCGCCTGCGCGCTACACAACCGCAGAATTTGAAGACGCCGTTCTTTCTCTCTCCCCTTCCACCGCCGTAGTTGACTGTGATGGCACGCTGTGGAGCGGGGATGCCGGTTTCGGCTTTATGGTCTGGTCGATTGAAGCCGGGCTGGTTTCACGGAACGCGAGCGACTGGATCGACTCCCGCTACCGCCTGTATTTGAGCGGCGAAGTCTCCGAGACACAGATGTGCGGCGAGATGGTACAGATCTATGCCGGGTTGCAGGAAGAGGAAATCCGCCACGCCGCCGCCGAATATTTTCGGTCGCACGTCGAAGCCCATATTTTTCCCGAGCTGCGCTCGCTGCTCGCGAAGCTCCACGCCAGCGGAGTGGATATATGGGCGGTCAGCTCCACGAACAACTGGGTAATCGAGGAGGGCGTCAGCCGCTTCGACATTCCGGCGTCGCGCGTACTGTCTGCGAGGGTGCATGTTACGGATGGCCGCATCACCAGCGATCTGATCGATGTGCCGAGCGGTGATGGCAAGGCAGTCGCGCTTCGCAAAGCGGGAGTGGAGAGCCCCGACGCGGTCTTCGGCAACTCCATTCATGACGCGGCAATGCTGGCCATAGCGAAGCGGGCGTTCCCTGTGAATCCGTCGCCGGCGCTGCTGGAAATCTCGGCCAATCGCAACTGGCCTGTCTTCTATCCCGCCTCTGTCCTTGCCGACAGCAAAACTCTAGCTCCTTGATGAAAATCATTTCGCTGCAGCCGAGCGTGAGCATCATTCTCGATTGTCTCGGCTGCCTCGACTCGCTCTCCGCGTGCACCAGATACTGTCTGGACGCTGTTCCCGCTCTCCGCGAACGCTCGCTCCCGGTCGTGCATGATTCCTGGTCGACAAAGGCAGAGGAGTTGTTGCCGGTTCGCGCCGACCTGGTGATCGCTTCGGTTCCCTATCGCCAGGAATCGCTGACGGCAATTCTTAAATCCGGTTGCCCGGTAATAGCACTTGCACCGCGCACGCTCGAAGACGTGTATCAGGACATTCGGCTGATCGCGTCTGTTGTTCAGGCGTCGAATTGCGGCGAGGAGGTAATCGCTGCGATGCGGTTAGCCGTCCTTGATGTGAAAACCCGCACGGCGGCCATCTCAAACAGGCCCCTGGTGTATTGCGAGGAGTGGGGCAAGCCGCTCATCCAGTCGCAGCTCTGGGTGAAGGAACTGGTCGAGGCTGCCGGCGCTGCATTTCTCGGCGAACCCGGCGCGACGGTCGAATCCTCGGCTATTGCCGCTGCTGATCCTGATGTGATCATCACAGCGTGGTGCGGCGCGGGTGACCGTGTGCCGCTCGAACGGCTCGTCATGCAGCGCGGCTGGCAGGAACTGCGTGCAGTGAAGAATCGGCGGGTTTACTGCATCGCTGACGAGCTTCTGAACACCCCGGCGCCGACACTGATTGAGGGACTTCACGCGCTTGCTCAGGCCCTTCACCCCCACCTATTTGGTACTATCGTGAACACTTCAGGACGCCAAATCGATGAATTTCCCTCCTCTACGTCTAAACTGAAGTGAGCGTGGAGGAAAAAGTCGAACAAAACGGAGCCAAGACCGTACGCTTTGTCGTCGCTGCCCTCATTTTGCGCGGCGACGAGGTTCTCATCTGCCAGCGCCGTCCCGACCAGCCTATGGCCCTGAAATGGGAGTTTCCCGGAGGAAAAATCGAACCGGGAGAAACACCTGAACAGGCGCTGGGCCGCGAGCTTGATGAAGAGCTGGGTATCGACGCCGACATCGGCTACCACGTGGCTCGCATTCGCCACACGTACCGCAGCGGAGGGGCGGTAGATCTGCAATTTTTTGCAGTCCACTCATTCCGAGGCGAGATTGCCAACCGAATCTTTCACGACCTGCGCTGGGTTCCTTTGCGCGAGCTGACAACCTACGATTTTCTCGCCGCCGACCGCGACCTGATTCGGGACCTGGCGGCGGGTAAGCTGTTGTGAGGCAGGGAAGGCACAGGGATCAGAACAGCGATTAGTCATTGGGCCGCTTAACATCGGGCCGTCACTTCAAAGCCATCTGATTTCACAGTACGAGAGACGAGTTGTGCTCTGAGTCCTGTGCCCTGATCCCTGTTCCCTGATCCCTGTGCTCTGATCCCTGTTCCCTTATCTCCCGAATTGCTGCACCATCAACATCACCGACAGCACACTCACAATCGCCGCCGTCAACCACGCTATGGCATTGAACCAGCCGGGATTCACGTATTCGCCCATCAGGTCTTTGCGGTTGATCAGCAGCAGCATCAGGACAATGACAATTGGAAGCAGGATTCCGTTGAGGGCTTGAGATGCGATGAACCAGCGCACCAGCGGGAAATTCGGGATCAGCACCACCTCCGCGCCGCCCACGATCAGAATCGTGTAGAGCCAGTAGAAAAACGGCGCCTCCTTGAAGCGCTTGTCCACTCCGGACTCCAGGCCCAACCCCTCGCACACCACGTAGGCCGTCGAGAGCGGCAATACTGACGCCGCAAAGAACGATGCATTAAAGAGCCCGAAGGCAAACAGCAGGAAGGCATACTGTCCGGCAAGAGGCTTCATCGCCTGTGCGGCATCGGAGGCATCACGGATCGATCCCAGCCCGTGAACATAAAGGGTCGCGGCACAGGCCACAATAATGAACCAGGCGACCACGTCTGTGAAGATCGAACCCACGATCACGTCCAGGCGCGACGCCGCGTAGTTCTTGACGTTCACGCCCTTCTCCACAATCGTGGACTGCAGATAAAACTGCATCCAGGGCGCGATCGTCGTCCCTATGATGCTGACCACCATCAACACATAATCGTGCTCTCTCCAAACCGATCGCGGAGGCAGTCTCACCGTCGCAACCAGCGCTGTATGCCAGCTCGGCCCTGACAGCACACCAGCCACGATGTAGGCGATGTAGAAGACGGAGGCGACCAGGAAGACTTTCTCGACACTTTTGTAGTCGCCCCGGACGGCCAGCAGCCATACCAGCACGGCGCAAATGGGCACGGAAATGAATTTGCTCAGATGGAAAAGCTGAAGGCTGGCTGCGATCCCGGCAAACTCACCGATCACGTTGCCGAAGTTCACCAGGACGAGCAGAAACATCACGATGACCGTGAGGCGCAGGCCAAACTCCTCGCGGATCAGGTCGCTCAACCCCTTGCCGGTCACGACGCCCATGCGCGCGCACATCTCCTGCACGACGATGAGAGCGATGGTGATGGGAATCATCGTCCACAGCAGGGCATAGCCGTACTGCGCGCCCGCCTGCGAATAGGTAAAAATGCCGTTCGGATCGTTGTCTACATTGGCCGTAATAAAACCCGGTCCCAGCACAGCAAGGAACAACAAGACCCGGGTTCGCCAGAGTTTGAACATAAAAAGACAGGGATTAGGGATCAGCCATTAGGGATTAGAGCGGCTGTCGAACAGCCGGCGCGCTCCAGATTTTTGCAGGTTCGGGTATTTCAGTCGAACGGCTTCGAAACTAAAGCTTTTTCATCATCGCTACGAGCATCTTACCCACTTCTGCCGAAAGCTCCTCGGCACTTTGTAATTTTTCTGCAGGCCCGAAGCCGAGGCTACGCGCAATGACAAGTTGAGTTTGTACTTCGAAATTTGATCCGCGCGCAATACCCACGAAATGCTTGTATTCTCCACTTGAAGAGCGACCCCAGCCTTCCGCGATATTGCTTGCGATTGAAACTCCGGCGCGCCGGAGTTGGGTTGACAGGCCATAAATTTCTTCACGTGGAAAATCCGCTGTGAGCTGATAGATAGCAATCGACAACTCAATAGCCCGTTGCCAGACCTTGAGGTCGCGGTAGGAGTTGCACAGTTCAGTTTGATTTGAGAGTGTGCTGGACATTCTCACACTGTAACCGTCAAATCCGTAGCAACGGCATCAGCATCTTAATGGCGCACATTACCAAAGACTGATCACAGTCTTCCCTGTCCCTCTAATCGCTAATGGCTAATCCCTGTTCCCTGCCTCATCGTCCCTGTCGCAGGAACGCAATCACGTGATCTGCTTCGACCACGCCTACCAGTTTGCCGTTGCTGTCCAGAACCGGCAGAGCGCGGAGATTGTATTTATCAAACAGCTCAGCTACCTGCTGTTGATGCGCGTCCGCCTCGCACGAGATAAAGCGCGGCTCCGCGAGCACATCCAGCCGTGTCTCCGGGAGCGCCAGGACCATTCGCGCCAGAGGAACGACTCCCTGCAGAACCTCAGCCTCGTCGATCAGGTAAATCTCGGTAATAGTTTCGATATCTCCGTCGAAATCGCGCAGCGCCTGGATGCCATCGGCCACTCTGGACAATCGCGGCACAGCCACGTACTGGGTTGTCATACGGCCTGCCGCGGAGTCTTCCCGGAATTCGAGCAGCTCTTCCATTTCCTGCCGCTCTACCGGATCCATCTCCTCGAGAATGGCCTCTGTGCGCGAGTCAGGCAGCTCGGCCAGCAGGTCGGCGGCAGCCGAGGGATCCATTTCCTCGACGATGCCGGCGGCTACCTCCGAGGTCAGTCCCTCCATCATCGACTTCTGCAGCTTGGGTTCGACTTCCTCAAGTGCCTCGGCGGCCACCTCTTCGTCGAGCGTGGTGAGCACTGCTTCGCGCTCCGCCGGGGCCAGATCTTCCAGAATGTCCGCAATGTCGGAGGGGTGCAGTTGCGCCAGGCGTTCGTGCTCGATGTTCAGCTTCACCCGCCGGGCGGGATCCACCTCGATCATGTCCACGAATTCCCAGGGAATCACTCGCGGCGGAAACTTCCTGGCCAGCGAATCGAGCGCCTGTTTCGGCATCGTGCCCTTCAGCAGCCTGCGGACCGCGCCGCGCAGACCGACTTCCACTTCGCGCACGCGCAGGTCTTCGACGTCTTCATGCGGGAACCATTGCAGGTCCACATCGTTTACGCGAACCACCTTGCGCCCGTGGACGTCGATGATCTGGCGGTCCAGCAGGTCCTGCCGAAGCAGGATGAAATTGTCGTCCACGCGCAAGGGACGCAGCGCCGCGCCCTCACGCAGTTCGAGCGCTCCGCTCGGCGTCTGCAGCAGGTCGGTCGCGGGGATCAACTCCAAACCGTTGCGCGTATCGAGGACCAGGCCGGCGACTTTGCCCGCGTCTGCGCCAGTTCCCACCGCCAGGTCGCTGACACGGCCTCGCAATCGTCCGCGCCCGTCTGTGATGGGCGTTCCGAGCATCGTAGTCAGGGTCGAATTGGCCTGTTTCTCGCGCACTTTTACTTGCTGTCTCCGATGCAGTCTAACAGGCGCTGGACAACCCGGCGCCGTCAATTAACCTCCTACAGCCGGGCTCTTGCAGTTGCCCACACAGGAAGGCGCTGACTTTGCTTGACATTGCCCGCGCCAGCAAGCAAACTGCCTCCTAACGACATCGCTTTAGATTTCGTAAAAGGATGGCATGGGGCAGAGCGAGGAAGAGCATTTGACCGGACAACAGGCAAGCCGCATTACCTATACGCTCGAGTCCTCGTTGGACAGCGTCAACAAGGTCGAGGAGACCGCCGAGCAGATGGCCAAGAAGGCAGGAATTGACGAAGATGAAGTCTTCCGGGTGACCATGGCGGTTCGAGAAGCAGCCGTAAACGCCGTGCTCCACGGTAACTCCTATGATCCCGACAAACGCATCACCGCATCGTTCGAAAATACCGGCGACTCACTTGTCATCCGTATTACCGACCAGGGAAAGGGACTCGATCCGGACACGCTGCCCGACCCCCTGGCTCCGGAAAATCTTCTGCGCGGCTCAGGTCGCGGCATCTTCCTCATTCGATCGTTCATGGATGAGGTACACTTCAAGCAATTGCATCCCGGAACTGAGTTGACACTTATCAAGCATCTGGGGACGGCTCAAACAGGCAGCTAAGGAGGACTTTTCGTGAGTATGAAAGTAACCAGCCGTCAGATAGACGGCGTGACGATTCTCGATCTAAGCGGACGGATTACCCTGGGCGAGGGCAGCGTGCAGTTGCGTGATGCTATCCGGGACCTGCTGGCCAAAAATTCGAAGCTTATCCTGCTGAATCTGGCGGATGTGAACTACATCGACAGCTCGGGGATTGGCGAACTGGTGGCGGCCTACACTACGGTTCGCAACCAGGGCGGCGAGTTGAAGCTTCTGAATCTCACCAAGAAGGTTCACGACCTGCTGCAGATCACCAAACTCTACACCGTCTTCGACGTCAAGGACGACGAAGCCAGCGCAATTGCCTCGTTCACCCGCGCGTAACCCAGCAACCACCTCCTCCTTCCTAGTGCAAAGAGGCTGCCGAAGGCAGCCTCTTTGCGTGTGTAGGTGGCCCTAGAATTTCACTGTGGGAGCCTGACGCGAGGATTCGCTCGCCTCGAAATATGCGTTGTTGGGCTGGAATCCCGCAATGCCCGCCCAGATGCTGTTCGGAAACTGCCGAATAAATGTGTTGTAGTCGCGCAGCGTCTCGTTATAGCGCCGTCGTTCAACGGCGATGCGATTTTCCGATCCCTCGAGCTGGGCCTGAAGCGAAAGGAAGTTCTGGTCGGCCTTCAAGTTTGGGTAGTTTTCCGAAATGGCGAGGAGGCGCCCCAGTGCCGAATCTAACTGACCGTTGGCCTGAATCTTGCCCGCCGGATCGTGCGCATTCAGCAGTCCCGCTCGCGCGTTGGCAATATCGGCGAAAACGGTCTCCTCATGTGTGGCATAGCCCTTCACGGTGGCTACCAAGTTCGGAATCAGATCCGCGCGCCGCTGCAAAACTACATCCACCTGCGACCATTGCGTACGCACCGCCTCCTGCTTGGCCACCATTTGGTTTTTGGCACTCACGTAGCTGCCAAATACCATAAGCACAACCAGAAAGAGAACCACCACAACCCCAATTCCGATCCACAATCCACGACGCATCATCTTGCTTATCTCCCCCAGCTCATCTTTTCCCGATCCATCGTTATCTTACCAATCGCCGCCGGCCCCGCCGCCTCCTGTGCTGCCGCCGCCAAAACCGCCAAAACCGCTGCCGCCGTCATCTCCCCCACCGCCTCCACCATCACCGAAACCACCGCCTCCACGGCCGCCGCCGCCCAGGAACATCCCCAGCAGGAACCCGATGATTCCCGAGCCGCCCGCACGGGCCAGAAAGATCAAAAGCAGGATCAGCCCGATGCCGAAAATCAGCAGCTTGCCGAGGCCGATCTGAGCTGGCTGCCGTGCAGCCCGCCTGGTGAGCGGAGTCAGCGTCACGCCGGCATCTTGCGCGATAATCTGCGCTGTCTGACCGACGGCAAGCGTCATGGCGCCATCGAAATCGTTGTTCCGCAGATAGGGAACCATCTTGCGCCCGATATCGCTCACCGTGGCATCGGGCAGGATACTCTCCAGGCCGTAGCCGGTGGCAATAAACCGCTTGCGGTCTTTTACAGCAACCAGAATCAACAAGCCACGGTCACTGCCCTCCTTGATTCCCTTCTTGCCGATTCCCCAGGCTTGATACAGGTCCACAGCATATTGCTCGATGGGCTCGTCTTCCGTCGTCTCGACGGTCACCACGGCAATCTGGGCATTTGCCTGGTGATCCACCTGGCCGCATAGCAGGTTGATTTGCTGCTTCACTTGCGGCGACATCACCCGGGCGAGATCGCTCACATAGCCGGTCGGCTTCGGCAGGCTCTTCACCGGCTGGCATAACGCCGCTGCACACCACATCGACACTGCCAGGAGCATCCAGCCGCGAACTAAAGTTTTCCGAAGCATCGCCGTAATTCTACCGGAACGAGAAAAGGCGTCCCGCAGCAGGACGCCTTTCGTCTTTACTTGCTCCCAGTTTGCCGCCTTACTGACCCGACGCTGTAATCTTACCCTTGCT
>DATAQX010000318.1:0-4463 GCA_036264455.1 Silvibacterium sp.
AGAGAATAGCGAAGATACCACCGGACCGCACAAATTATGAATCCGGGTTCGGTCTGACGCCATTGAAGATCGCGGGTCGGGTTACCATTTCGCGATTCTCTCACGTCACCACCCAGCAACCCTGAAGTTGCAACACATCCACCTTAACCGTGGGGAGCTTTGGCTTCGGGATGACCGGCTTTTTTCGAACCTGAGAGGAGCATGCCCAGACGCCCGAGCCATCAAACTCCATCACGGGGCTATCCGCTTTGGCGAGTTCCTGGTTTTTGGGGGAGTTATAGCGACCGTACTCGCGGGCATTTCACACTTCTTGTGAATGTCTAAGCCGATATAGTTCATAATGGTCGCCGAGGAGCTCCCTTGGTTGTCTCTGAATCGGCTGCTTCGCTGAGTTCAGCCTTTGTACACCAAGTGGCTCCTCGCCTCCTCGACTTATCCATCCAAACATCTCGTCCATGTAAATTACTTTCACGCCGGCCACTCGAGAATTGGCAATCGTATTGGTACCTTTTGAGCGATCAGCGCAGATCGTGGAGAGGGACGGCCCTCGATGTGGCGTTGTTAGAATGAGCCCGAGCCTTTGCCGTCCGGTGATGGTTTCGACGCTAATACATTATGATCGTTGCGCGGTACCCGCTCAGAAATGCAAGTCGACGCTACAAAATCAATGCGTCTTCACTGTGGCGTTCTGGCGAGCTTTGGCGACAAGGGCGTCGAAGCGGGGGTCGCCGTGCAGAGATTTCAGGTCGGGGTCGGTTGGGATGGTATCAGGCGGGGTTCCGTGATCGATAGCCTGGTCCAGATACCTGAGAGCCTCGTCATGGCGCCCCGCGAAGGCCGCTCCGCAGGCGAAGTTATACCAAGCGGCGGCAAGCACGTCTGGTTGGTTTGCTTTGCCTGCCGTCTGGATCGCTTCGCGGAACAGTTTTTCGGCGTCCTCGTACCGTCCTTCCCGGCTGATGTCAGCCGCCTCAAGTTCAAGGGAATTCAGAGTGCTCGGGTGCTGCGGGCCGAGAACCCGGCGCTGGATATCAACCGTCTCCTGAAACAGCTTCTCCGCTTCGGCGTAACGGTGTTCTTCCAGCAGAGTCCACGCTAGTTGGGTCATTGTAAGCAGGGTGTTCGGGTGCTCCGGGCCGATGACCCGGCGCTGGATATCAAGCGTCTGGCGATCCAGTTTCTCCGCCTCGGGGTAACGTTCTTCATCTGTCAGGGTATGCGCCAGTGTGTCCATTAAAGCCAGGGTGTTCGGGTTCTCTGGGCCGAGAATCCGGCGCTCTTTATCGAGGGTCTCGCGGAACAGCTTCTCCGCCTCAGAATAACGTCCTTCAGACTTCAGAGTAAATGCCAGGGAGCGTGCAGAATTGAAGGTGTCCATATTCTCAGGGCCAGGAAGCCGGTGCTCTATATCGAGGGTCTCGCGGAGCAGCCTCTCGGCTTCGGCGTAACGGTTTTCGTCCCTCAGAGTACCTGCCAGGTTGTTCATGGTAACCAGGGTTTGCCGATTCTCTGGCCCGAGGACCTGGCGTTGGATATCGAGCGTCTCACGATCCAGTTTCTCCGCTTCCGCGCGATGACCTTCAAACTCCAGAACAGCAGCCAGAGCTTGCATAGAAGCCAGGGTATCCGGGTGTCGGGGTCCGAGAACCCGCCGCTGAATCTCCAGCGCCCGCTCGAACAGCGGCTGCGCGCGGGAATAGAGGCCCAGATCCCAATAAGTGTCCCCCATGGTGTGCATCATCTTGGCCTGCAGCTCCGGGTCATTCTGCAGACTGGTGTTGATCTCCTTCGATGCCTTGTCAAGGATTTCGCGAGCGGTGACGCTGTTGCCGCGCGACTCGCTCGGGTCCGGCACCTTGAACATGCCCGTCATAAACTGCGTAATGCGGTCGGCGCGGTCGCGCTCGAGCGTGATGCGCCGCAGCTGAACCGCCTGGGCAATGGCAAAGGCCGCCAGCAACAGCACTCCGGCCGCCGCTACCGCTACCCCCAGCCGGTGGCGGCGAATATACTTGCGGGCGCGGTATCCAACGGTGGGCGGCTGCGCGGTCACTGGCTCGTTGCGCAGGTAGCGTCCGATATCGGCGGCCAGCCCCGAAGCCGAGGGATAGCGCCGCGCACGGTCTTTCTCCAGAGCCTTGAGCGCGATGGCGTCAGGATCGCCGCGAAGTTGACGGGCAAGTGCAGGAGGGTCGGCACCGCGATTTTGCGCTGTAATAGCGGATTCGTCACCCAGCGTACGCAGCTTCGTGCTCGGCGGCGGCGTATCGTGGTCGCGAAGCCGGCGCAGCACTTCATCGAACGCCAGCTTGCGAAGGTCGAGCGGCAGCGCGCCGGTAAGCAACTCATAGAGCACTGCGCCGAGTGAGTAGACGTCGGTGCGTGTGTCGACGTCCTCGACGAGTGGGTCGGCCTGCTCGGGGCTCATGTAGCCGAGAGTTCCGATCATAGTGCCGAGACGGGTGTACATGGTTCCGGCGGTGAGCTTCTGAGAGGTTGCCTTGGCAACGCCGAAATCGATGATGCGAGGCATGGGCTTGCCGTCGACTTCGGTGACGAGGATGTTCGAAGGCTTGAGGTCGCGGTGGATGATGGCTTTCTGGTGCGCGTGCTGCACTCCTTCGCAGACAAGGATGAATAGCTCCATCCGCTGGCGCACGGTGAGCTTGTGTTTGTCGCAGTAAGCAGTGATGGGGATGCCGGGGACGTACTCCATGGCGAAGTAGGGACGGCCTTCGGGCGTCGACCCGGCGTCGAAGACCTTGGCGATCGCGGGGTGGTCCATCAGAGCCAGGGCCTGGCGCTCGGACTCGAAACGCGCGACAACTTCGCGCGTGTCCATGCCGGCCTTGATGAGCTTGAGAGCTATGCGGCGGCGCACCGGCTGCTTCTGTTCCGCGAGCCAGACTTCGCCCATGCCTCCGGTAGCGAGCAGCGAGATGATTTCATATTGGCCAATTCTGGTCCCCGGATCGATGGCATCGCGGTTCGATTCGGCGACCACGCCTTGCGCTGCTTCGAAGACGGGCTGCTCAAGGAGGTTCGTCGGCTTGTCGACCTCATCCAGCAATGCGTTCAATTCTTTCCTCAGCTCGGTGTCTTCACCACAACTGGCGTCCAGAAACGTCGATCGTGCTTCTGGCTCTAATTCGAGACTCTTGTGGAACAAGGTCTCCAGTTGATTCCAACGATCTGAGGAGGAGAGCATCGCGACAGGTTTCTAGGCGGTTGAGGTGAGCTCGCGACGTAACCACGCTTTGGCCATCCGCATTTCACGACGCACTGTGGCAGGTGAGATTTCGAGGGCGGCTGCAGTCTCGTCATAGGTGAGACCTCCGAAACAGCGCAGTTCGACAATTTCGCTTTTTCGCGGATCATGCGCAGCGAGGCGCTGGAGGGCTTCGTCCAGGTCCAGCACGCTCCCCGACGACTGCGGTCCGACAACTATGACCTCGTCTAACGGGACTTTTGCCGCCCCACCACCGCGTTTCTCCCGTTTGTTCGTCCTCGCATGGTCCACTAGAATCTGACGCAAGATACGCGCCGAAACTGCGAAGAAATGGACCCGATCCACCAGCGCCAAGTCCGAATCAACCAGGCGCATGTATGCCTCGTGAACGAGAGCAGTGGCTGCAAGCGTGTGGTCGGAACGTTCGGCTCTCAGGTATCGAGAAGCCTGCTTGCGAAGCTGGTCATAGACGAGGGGCATTAACTGGTCCAGAGCTTGCCTGTCGCCGCTGCCCCATTGCCGAAGCAGTTCAGTCACGAAGTGGCGATCCGGAGAGGTGTCCATTATTCACACTAGCAACCGCGACGGGTTGCTTTGAGGTGTTCACTTACCTCGAGGCGCCTCCCATTATATATCCCACCAATGTCAGAAACCAGATGCGCTCACGGCGGGCCGATCCTGCATTGCTCGCCCACAAATCTCCGGCTTTATGAGCAAAAATGCGCCGCCGGAGTTTGATCCGGCAGCGCATTGGAGACGTTCAGGGTTGGAGGCCACCAGGTGTTTAAGGGTTTACTATAGTGAGCCACGACGTGCCTGGTGGACGCATGACCGGCTAAGTTGGAGTACCATTCGGTCGCCAAGGACCGATCCACTGCTCCGGCTCACCGTAAAAGGCTTGTGTATTCGGTCCGTGCCCGGTACCGGCGCCGCTGAGCCTGTTTTCGAAACGGTCACATAGTAGCGTTTAGTGGTTCCAGCTAGCGGTCTGGATCGCATGCTCGACGGCGCGGTGGGCTTCGTCGATGTGATGGATGGCCTCGTCGCGAAGACCGCGCGCAGACTCGTTCTGCTCACGGTCTGCCACATCGCGATGCGCATTTCCGATGGCCTCCAGGGCGCGGTGAAACCGACCCGAAACGGGCAATTGGGGCTGAACCGGCGGATGCAGATTCAAATCTTTTCCGTCCTCGCTAGCGGCATCCTTGATCGCTCGAATGGCTTCGTCGATTTC
>DATAQX010000334.1:0-5444 GCA_036264455.1 Silvibacterium sp.
AAAAAATGATTAGTGTATTTGTGTCGACCTACATTCAGATTAGTCTTGACGGCGGGTGCGCAACGCCTCATTATGGAGCCCTACGAATCGCAGTCTTACGCGCGGGGGCCAACGGATATAACTTAAACGCCTCGAAAGAGCGGCTCGTAGGAAAGGCAAGACAGGACAGTTAATGCAGCTTCTCGGAGGTTTCCTCATGAAGTGCAAGGTTTCTACTTTCCTAATGCTTCTGCTAACTCCGCTTACTGTTTTTGCGGAGCAGCTCATTCCGGCCGGCTCTCTCATATCATGCATTGTGTCTGAACCGAAGCTCTCCTCGAAGACCGAGAATATCGGTGATCCAGTAATGTGTAAGGTCAGTCATGTTGAGCTCTATGGCCGTTCCACGCTGCCTTACGGAAGTTATCTGGTGGGCCGATTCGAGGACTATAAGGATCCAGGTCATTTTGTAGGAAAAGGGTGGATGGAACTGAAGTTCGATCGCATGGTGATTCAGCCGGACACAGTTATCCCGGTAGATGCTCGAGTAGTTGCCGCCCCTGGATATGTTGTCGACCGGTATGGGCGCATTCTGGGCAAAGGGCATCCAGTACGCGACGTCATTGAGTGGTCGATTCCCATCCTGTGGCCGATTGACCTGCTTAATCTCCCGCGGCGCGGTCCAAGACCAACCCTGAAGGAAGAGACTCGGTTGACGTTGAAGATTATGGACGATCTGGGTGTGCCGGAGCGTCAGCCTTACACGAATGACTCACCGCAGCTGCTGCGCCGGCCATCGGCTTATCAGCCGCAGGACTATCAGCCACCTCAACCAGCCCCACAGGCATATGCGCCACCTCCGGTATATCAGCAACAACCAGTTGTTCAGACTTATGTTCAGCCGATGTATGTAGCAGCTCCTCCTGTGTACTACGTAATGCCTCCTCCAATGCCGGTGTACTACTATCCGCCTCCGGTGATGGTCCAGGCCCCAAGCCCATACATGGGGGCGTACTACGGGACCGCCTACTATGGAAGATATTAGCGGTAATTGGCGCTAAGCATCCTTTCCCGGTGATGTCGAGCCAGTCGTCCGGAATTATCTGCCCGGACGTGGCTTCATCGCCAAAGGATGGAAAGCTAAAGAGCGGCAGGATTGTTCCCTTTACTCCCCTCAGACGTTCCGACTAATCGATTTCTGCGATGCCGGATTGCCAATTCATTCTGTATTTACAGGAGCTAGCTACAGTGCGAGTTCTGCGGAGGAGAGTTAATGGAAGCGGAAGATACGGAACTCGATCAGAAACAGAATGCGTACAAGGCGGCCGTGGAGGAATGGGTCGCCGGCATCAGAAGCGAGGAGGCCTTGGCCTCAGGTGATCATTCGGTAGCTGAGATTGACCGATGGGAAGAGGCGCACTTCCAGGAAGAAGCGCTTCGTGGCAAAGCCAAAACGGCGAAGAAAGAGTACGAGGATGCTTTGCGGCTGAAGTTCTTCGGGTTTTAGCCGAGGATGAGATTCCCAGGTTGAGTCATAAACCGGGGTGAGAATTTTCAGACCCTTCAACTCCACTAGAGGCAGGCGCCCAGAGACTGCTGTTAGAGGCTGACTGCTCTGTTGGCCTCCTTAAATTTTTCAACGCGCAAAGCAGATGAAACGCGGAGATTGGTGGCCACTCCAGGAAACTGCAGGTCCCTCCACTCCGCTATGCTCCGGTCGGGATGACAATTTTGTGGAAATGCGAAGGATGCCAACAGAGCCCGGCATGCTCCGGCACCCCAGGGCATTCTGAGAGAATGGCTGCATTATGGCTGACAACATTCGTGTGGGCGTGATTGGGTTTGGGCTGGCGGGGAAGATTTTTCACACCGCCGTGGTGGCGGCCACTCCGGGGCTGGAGCTGGCGGCGATCGTGCAGCGGAGCGGGGATGAAGCGGCGAAGGCTTATCCGGGAGTGAAGATCGCGCGGTCGATCGAGGAAATGCTGGAGGATGCGACGATCCGGCTGGTGGTGGTGGGCACTCCAAGCTTTTCGCACTACGAGCATGCAGCGCAGTGTTTGCAAGCGGGACGGAATGTTGTCGTCGATAAGCCGTTCACGCTGACGTCGGACGAGGCGCGGCAACTGGTCGATCTGGCAAAGAAGCGCAAGCTGCTGGTGACGGCGTATCAGAATCGGCGATGGGATGGGGATTTTGTGACGCTGAAGCAGGTGCTGGCGTCGGGCGAGCTGGGGCGGGTGGTGAGCTATGAATCGCATTTCGATCGATACCGTACCGAGCCGAAGCGCGATGTGTGGCGCGAAAGCGGCGGGCCGGGCGGGGGAATCCTGTTCGACCTGGGGCCGCATTTGATTGATCAGGCGACGACACTTTTTGGCGATCCGGAGAGCGTATTTGCGGATGTGCGGATCGACCGCGAGTACGGTGTAGTGGACGATGCATGGGATGTGCAGCTGAAGTTTCCCTCGGGCGTGACGGCGCTGCTGCGCTCGACGCTTACCGCCTGCAAGCCGGGGCCGCGATTTGTCGTGCATGGAACGCGAGGCAGCTTTGTGAAGTGGGGGCTCGATCCGCAGGAGGACCAGCTCAAGGCGGGACAGAAGTTTGGCGTTGCGGGCTTTGGCGAGGATCCGGAAAGCCTGTGGGGCGAGTTGTATCTCGCAGGCAAGCCTGTGCGGCGGGTGAGAACGGCAGCGGGAGATTATCGCGGGCTGTATGCGAATGTCCGCGATGCTTTGTTGGGCGTAGCGGACATCGAGGTCAAACCGGAACAGGCGTGGCGCACGACGCGGCTGATTGAACTGAGCCGGCAGGCGAGCGCGGAAGGACAGAGGATTGAGTACAGGGCGTAATCAGGAAGCAGGGTGCGGTGGGAGTGATGGCGAGGCCGAGGTTGCCGCGATACGGCGGTGCGCGGGAAATGCAGGCCAGCTGAGATGCAGGATATAGGGAGTGGTGTCGAAGGTTACGTCGACCTTAAACGATGAGGCGTGATTCCACTGGTCTTCAGTGAGAGCGTAGTTGAAGATAACCAGGCCCTGAGATTCGCCGCCGGGCGGAATTTCGGAGTGAGGAAGAAGGGCGGCTCGGCGATAGGCGTCAAGGTCCGGATAATAGCGGAAGACCTTATCGAAGTCGAGAGTAGAGGCGGCGTAGCTCTTATAGTCGGTGTCACCGAGCCTGACGACTCCGGAGAGATCCATGACGGATAAGGGCTTTTCGGACAGGTTGCGGACTTTCACCGGAACGAGCAGAAGCAGGGTGTTGCCACGAGGAACGGGCACCGCGACAGCATCAGCCGTGGATTGGGGCAGCGGCTGGTAGAGCGAGACGGCGGTCAGTTCGCCTTCGGCTGTGGGTGGAACGCGATTGACATAGACGTAGACTGCGATCACTAACAGTACGGCCACAGCCGCTATCCCCGCCAATAAGAGGGCGCGGCCGACTCGAATGGAAGGAACCTCCTCAGCGACATTGAACATAAGTAAGCCTGCTCAGGCAGACAACAAGCGGAGGGATCGCTACGTAAGAGGGTAGCGCAGATTGGAGTGGATGGTGGGAAAGATTTATGGGTGTGGGGCGATTGTCGGGCAGTTCCGGGCAGTTCTGGGCCGAACGCTTCGAACCTGGCATTCATGCCAAACTAGGACATGCTGCTCCGGCCAGCCGAACCAGATGAAGCACTCGCAGTGGCTCGTGTGCACGTCCGATCATGGCAGGCGGCCTACCGAACGCTTCTTCCTGATGAGTACCTCGATCAGCTTCGTCCTGAAGATCGAGCAGAAAAGTATGATTTCGCGAGCCTTGACCCTCTCAAGCCGCGAACGATCGTGGCAGCTGAAGATGGGTTGATCCACGGATTTGCCACCACCGCGCCATCGCGCGATGCGGATCTGACGGACCATGGAGAGCTGTGTGCGCTCTACGTGGATCCCGAACGATGGGGCCGGGGTATTGGCGTCGCCCTTGTGTCGGCCGCTCGTGCCCGCCTTTTCGAACTCGGATTTCGAAATGCCGTTCTGTGGGTACTGACGGGTAACGTTCGCGCGGAGCGGTTTTATCAAATTGATGGATGGGCACCCGATGGACTGCGCCGAACAGACTCGTTATGGGGTGTAACGGTCGACGAAATCCGCTACCGGCGCGGTCTTGACGCATCATAACCCGTTATCTATTCTCGCAAGCCGACTGCTAATTACCCATCGAGATCCTAAACGGCTGAGAACTTTCTCAGAGCGAAACCGGCGCGGGCAAGCTCGACAGGTAGTGTCGGCTGCACCGTATTGTCAATCAGCAAGTGCTGCATTGCTCGCCGCCATTGCGATCGAGTCCAGCTGTTCGACTATCTCCGGAGAGAGATTGAGTTCAGCCGCCGCGAGGTTTTCGTGCAGATGCGAGAGGGTGGCGGTGCCGGGGATCAGCAGCATGTTGGGACTGCGCTGCAGCAACCAGGCGAGCGCGACCTGCATGGGCGTAGCCTCCAGAGCGGCTGCTGTCGAATCCAGCACGGACGATTGCAATGGCGTAAATCCTCCGAGGGGGAAGAACGGCACGTAAGCGATGCCTTGCGCGGCAAGATCGTCAACGAATCCGTCATCCTTGCGATTGGCGACGTTATAGAAATTCTGAACGCACACAACGGGAGCGATCTTCTGCGCCTCTGCAACTTGTGCGGTACTCACGTTGCTGAGACCCAGCTCCCGAATCTTGCCCTGTTTTTTCAGCTCTGCCAGGACTGAGAAGGGCGCTTCGATCGGTTCATCCACCGGAGCCAGCATTCCCCCGACACGGAGATTGACCACATCCAAAACATCAACGCCAAGGTTGCGAAGGTTGTCGTGCACGCCGTCGATCAGCTCCTGGCGAGAAAGGGCGGGAATCCAGGAGCTGTCGTCGCCTCGGCGAGCGCCAAGCTTGGTCACGATGATCAGGTCTTCCCGATAGGGATGGAGCGCCTCCTTGATGACCTGATTGGTCACATGCGGGCCATAAAAATCACTGGTGTCGATATGATTCACTCCGGCGGCGATTGCCTCGCGTAACACAGCCAGTGCCTGGTCCCTGTCGCGCGGTGGTCCCCAGACGTGCGGTCCGGCCAGTTGCATCGCGCCATAGCCCATGCGGTTGACCGTCATCCTGGTTCCAGGAAAGATGAAGGTGCCTCCGAGGCGGTTTCGGTTTGTCATTCTGCGTCTCCTTTGATCGCTTGGTCGCGTTTTTCGCGTTCAGGTGGTTAGATGAAGGAAGCTTCAGGTAAGGAGTTCGCATTTGCCTCGTCCTCAGCAATCGCTGCTGCAGCCACGTAAATCGCCCGTTCAGGCGCGTTCGACGGCCAGTGTGAGCGCCATTCTGGAAGCCACGATTCAGGTTTTGCTCGATGTCGGGAAGGAGCGGCTGACGACAACGCGAGTGGCGTATCGGGCAGGGGTATCGGTGGGAACTCTTTACCAATACTTCCCCAA
>DATAQX010000345.1:0-2797 GCA_036264455.1 Silvibacterium sp.
GTGGGCCGCGTGTGGATTGAGGATCAAGATGGGTTCGTCGTCCGTTTTACCGGCACCTTCAGTGGCGGAAGTAAGAGATCTTTGTATTTTCATTTCGACAGTTGGCGGGCGAACGTGCAGCCTCACGTCTGGCTGCCCGTAGCCGTTTATGTCCAGGACCTCGATTTTCGCGGTCAGACCTACTTCTGGGGATATGCGCTGAAACTGCCCGATCCTGGTTCGGAGAACGAATCGGTTCGCGTTGAAGATGCCGTGGATTCCAGCGACGACCCTCAAGATGTGGGTCCCTTGCAGGCCAGACGGCAGTGGGCGAGCCAGGCGGAGAAAAATGTTCTGGATCGTCTGACGCAGGCCGGCCTTCTGGCCAATCCAAGCGATTTCGATCATGTGCTCGAAACGATCACAAATAATCTCATCATCGGCAACAAGCTTGACCTTCCTGCTCCTATTCACAGTCGCGTGATGTTGACTACTTCGCTTGAATCCCTGAGTGTCGGCAACACCATCATCATTAGCAAAGGTCTTGTGGACGTTCTTCCTTCCGAAGAGAGCCTGGCTGCCGTTATCAGCTTCCAACTCGCGCATATTCTTTTAGGGCACCAGGTAGATACGCGCTACGCATTCAATGATCGCCTGTTATTTCCCGACACCGCCACCTTGCAGCGGATCACAATGAACCATACGGACGCTGACAATGAAGCTGCTGCCAGAAAGGCAGTTGAGCTGCTTCGCAATTCCGTTTACCAGGATAAGCTCAACAATGCCGGACTTTTCTTCGCGCAGGTGGTGGCGCGCTCGAAAGATTTATCTTCTCTGCTGACGCCCCGGCTGGGGGATTCGCTGCTGCGTCCCGATGGAACTCCCTGGATGGCCGAGATCAGTAGGGGTTCGCCGCCGTTGCAGATGGAAAACCTGCAACAGATTGCCGCGCTACCCCTCAACAGCCGCCTGAAGATCGATCCGTGGAGCGACAGGGTAGACCGGTTGGCTGTAAAGCCGGAGCCATTGCTGAGCGCACGCGACAAGATCCCCTTAGAGGTGACCCCGATCTACTATCGGTTAAGCAGATACCAGCCACCAGCGCAGAACATCCCGGCGGAGAGCAAGCCCCCGTCCCAGCCGCCAGGGGACTAGGGAAAAGCTTTCCCGTAGGGTGCTCGATCCTAGAAGGCCGTTGATGACGTAGTACAGATGCGCCATCCGCAAAAATGCCGACAATCGTGAAATGGCGCTCCAGCAAGCTCAACAATCGTTTGCAGCAACGCGGGATCGTATCCGCTAACAAGATGCGCAATGACACATCTCCATTCCACCAGCTCGAGCAATTCGAGCTTGACGTGTACAACGGCCAGTGCGATTCAGATGGGGACAAATCAGGCGGGTCCGAATACTGGCAAAACTGCTTGTTTCCGAGAGAAAATACCCAGCTGCAGCTAAGACGCCATGCAGCGTTCAATCGCGTACTCCGGGAGCTGCGCGCCGGTCAGGAGCGATCTATGGGGTGTGCAAAGAAATAAGCGCAGAGGTTATTATCATCAGCAGCAAGTGAAAGTCTCAAAGGGTGCGGTTCATGCCCGAAACTGAGGCGCAACGTCAGACAGCTGACGAGGCTTCGCTGCTCATAACCTGTCTGCGCGGCCTGCCGTTCGTTGTTCCGCATGATACAGATTGGCAGGCGCTGCTGGGATTGGCGGCGGCGCATGGTGTGCTCCTTCTTGTCCACCAGTCGTTCCTCGAAAAAAACATTGAGATACCTGGCTTCTTTGCGGCTGCGGTTCGAGAACAGAGCAATGCCGCCGAAATGATCGCGGCAGAGCTGGAATGCTTGCTGAAGCAGTTTGCAGAGCGAGCGATCGACGTTCTTCCGCTAAAGGGTCCAGCGCTGGCCGAGACGCTCTACGGAGATGTCACGATGCGGTCATGCAATGATCTGGATCTGCTGGTGCGCCGCGAAGATTTCCAGCGCGCCGAGGTCTTGTTATTCGACATGGGCTTTGTTGCGCCTGCCACGGCCGGCGACTACCAGCGCAAGTTCCTCCGCGAAGGGGTGATGGTTGAACTGCACTTCGGTGTCGGGCCGCCTCGAGCTTTTCCATTCGACCTGAACGGGGCCTGGAGCCGCGCCGGCAGGGGGAGATTTCGGGGCATGCCGATGCGCGTCATGTCCGATGACGACCTGGTGCTGTTTCTGTGTCTCCACGGGTTGAAACATGGTTTTTCGAGACTGATCTGGATCCTGGACGTTGGGCGTGCATTGGGAAAGGCGCAGCATTGCAGTCCTGAGGAACTGGCGCAAAGTGCGCGGCGGCAAGGTCTGGAGCAGGCGCTGCTGATCGGTTGCGAGATTGTGCGCGAAACGTTGCCGCGGCAGTTGCCGCAAGGAATGGATGCGGTAATCGCAGCATCGCCCAAAGCGGCCGAGAGGGCGCGACTTGCCGTTGCGCGGCTATTCGCGGGCGCCGGAGCGACTAACGATCCTGAGATCTGGTGTTTCTCTCTGCAAACAGACTGGAGTGCGCGCCGGAGATGGCGCCGCCGATTGGGTTTCTTTGCGCCGACAATCACAGACTATGCATGGGCCGAGCGCCATCGGATTTACCGCGGCCTCGCGCCCGTTTTACGACCCTTTCGTGTACTGCAGAAATACGGGCCGTCGAGGGTGTGGCGGTTTCTGTTTCCGCCGCAGATATAGCGTCTGAGTATTGGAGGCGCGATCGCGTGAGCAAGTATTACTCACCGGCGCACGGCTGTGAAAAGGCTGTCTGTCCGACGTTACGGCTTGCCGTGAATGGCGCGG
>DATAQX010000352.1:0-2803 GCA_036264455.1 Silvibacterium sp.
TACCGTATCGTCCAGTAGCTTTTCCTGCGCATCTGCTGAGCGGAGGCCGAAATAGTCCATGGCCAGCTCCGCATGCAAACTCAACCGCGCATTTTCAAGATCGGCATCGCTCGCCTGTGCCTGCTCCCGCGCTGACGTTACTCCGCGGCGGATGCGGCCCCACAAATCGATCTCATAATCGAGATCGACAGGCAAAGTGAAATTGCCAGAGCCATTGTTTACAAGAGTGGGCGAGAAGTAAGGCTGATTCGCTGATTCGCGAACACTGCTGATGCTTGGCGCGGTGCCGATAGTCGGCGCCTCGTTCGAACGTTGGTAGCCGATCTGCGCGCGTGCTCCGCGGAAGTTGGCCTCGGCAGCCTTGAGCGACTGATTCGCGCCATCGACTTGAGCCTCCAGCGCGTTCAACTGCGGATCGTTATAGATGGTCCACCAATCGCCCTTCAACTTGGTGTCACTGGGCTGACCCGGCTTCCAGCCATCCTGCTCTGCGAACGAAGCAGGCGTAGCCTCCTTGAAAGATGGCGCGACGATCGCGGCGGGCCTCTTATATTGCGGTCCCACCATGCAGCCGGCGAGCGGCAAAAGAGCCAACATGGTGGCCAGACTTGAGAGGCTTCTCATTCCGCTGCTCCCTTTTCGATCTGGACCGGCTCTCCCTGCGCGAGAGAGTCGGAAGGATTGAGAATTACCTGGTCTTGAGGCGTAAGGCCCGCGGTGATCTCGACCTTGGCCCCATAATCATGGCCGATCTCGACCGGCGTCAGCTCTACGCGGCCATGACGCACGACTCCCACCCGCAAACCCTCCGCACGGAAGAGCAGGGCATTGGAGGGCAGAGTCATCGAAGAATTTGAGGGCGGAATCGGCAAATGTACAAAGGCGTACTGACCCGGCAGCAGCTTATGGTCGGAGTTAAGGACGTCGACTTCCACATTCAAGGTGCGGTTGGCGATATCGATAGCGTCGGAGTTGCGCACGATGGTGCCGGTGAACTTCTGATTAGGCGCAGCGTCTGAGGTCACCATAATGGGATCCCCGCCGCGTACTGCGCTGGCGTAGACCTCAGGGACAGGAACGAACAGACGCAACTTATCCGTCGATGCCATATGAAACAGCTCCGCACGGGGGGAGCTGCTGTCCCCCGCCTGAATGAGCGATCCGATATCGATGTTGCGCGCCGTGATCACGCCATCGAAGGGCGCATAGATCTTCTCGAATCCCTGTAGCTGCTCGAGGCGGCGCAGGTTGGCTTGGGCAGACGAGAGGGCAGATTGGCGAGCGCTGAAGTCGCTGGTAGCCTGGTCGGACTCCTGCCGGGAAACGGCATTTTTTGCGAGCAGCTTCTCCCATCGCTCGGCAGTGATCTGCGCGATCTGTTGATTTGCCCGCGCAGTTGCAAGATCGGACTGAGCTTGCTCTACCTGCTGGTCCAGTTCCGGTGTCTCGATCTCAGCTAGGATCTGTCCGCGATGCACACGCGTGCCAATGTCGGCATACCACTTGCGCAGGTAGCCGTTCGTTCGTGCATAGATTGGCGTGTCAATGTAGGCCTGCGTATTCGCGGGCAGCGTGATCTCGAGCGGGCCTGCGCCCTGGCTGGGCGTAGTGACTGCCACGGAGAGAGCCAAACTCTGCTGGGCGTTGCTCGAGAGCTTCTCTTCGGCGTGGACGCGCGAATGAATGCCAATGACAATAAATATGCCGAGCAGCAAAGCCACAATCACAACGCCGATAATGGGCGCTCGTCCCAGCTTGACCGTGGGATCAAGAACAATGGGCGGCGCCGTTTGGGTTCCATGCTCAGCGTCGCTGCCCTCCGTCGCAACTCCACCTTCCCGCGTGTCTTTCATCGCCTCATCTTGAATTGCATCGCTGTGTTGCATCGTCCCTTACCTCCGGTTGTCCCTTCGTCACTTTGCCGGCACTATGCGTGCAGCGGCTGCTGGCTGCGCTCCAACTCTTCTGTGCTGGCACCGTCCTTTTTCGCTCCGTGCAGTAGCCCGAAGACCGCAGGCACGAAGATGAGCGTGGCCACCGTCGCGCAGAGCAGGCCGCCAATCACAGCGCGGCCAAGAGGCGCGTTTTGTTCGCCACCATCTCCCAGTCCCAGGGCCATCGGTATCATTCCGATGATCATCGCAAGTGCCGTCATGCAAACCGGACGGAAGCGTGTGGCCCCCGCCTCAATGGCCGCAAGGATCGCATCCCCGTGCTCGCCAAAGCGCAGCTTCGCAAACGAAACGACGAGAATGCTGTTGGCCGTCGCCACGCCCATGCACATAATCGCGCCCATCAGCGCCGGTACGCTGAGTGTCGTCTGCGTCAGGAAGAGGAAGATGACAATCCCGGCCAGTGCGGCCGGCAGAGCCGTGATGATGATGAATGGATCCAGCCAGGACTGGAAGTTCACCACGATCAGCATGTAGACCAGCAGGATGGCAAACACCAGTCCGCCGAGCAGCGAGACATAGGAACTGCGCATAGTCTGCACCTGGCCGCGTACAGAGACGAACATGCCGCGCGGCAGAGATTTCTCGTGCCGATGCACAATCGCCTCCACATCTTTCGCAACTGCACCCAGGTCGCGGTCCTGTACTGCGCCGTAGATATCGACAACACGGCGGATGTTGTAGTGCGAGACCACAGCCAATTCGTGATCGCGCTGGATGGAAGAAAGATCTCCGAGCACCTCCGGCGTGGCCCGCGGTGCCGCCAGGGACGAGTTGACGGGGATATTCTGTATGTCCTGCAAAGTATCCATGCGGTACTGCGGCGTCTGTGCGACCAGGTTGTAGTTCAC
>DATAQX010000373.1:0-3961 GCA_036264455.1 Silvibacterium sp.
GCAATGTTTTCGGCAAGAGCCTGAAAGTGCGCTCCCGCCTGCACAGCTCTGGTGAGGAGATCCGGCTCTCCTGAGTATTGGTGCGAAAGGGTATTTTCTTCCATCATGCGGTTGGCATGCTGCACCGCGGCCATAGCCAGCGCCCGGTCCCAGTGAAGAGGCTGGAGGCCATAAGCGGCTCTATCCTGGTTGGCCAGATAGAAGATTTGCTGCACCGCCTCATTGCTCCGCAATGGCAATCCGCCGATTACCGTTGTGGCCTCAGCTGTAACAAGAAAAATCCCGGTCAGCATGGTCCAGATGACCACGCATGTTCGCAGTCTGTTTCGTTCCATCATCTTGTTCAAACCTGGTCAACCTGAGATGTCGCTGGAACTTTTGCGAAAACATTTCAATACCTTCAAACTTGACCATCCGGTCTCCGGACTACAGCGGGCTCCTTCGCAAATAAATGGATTAGTCTTCCAGATGAGTGGACAAGATTGACACCGATTTCGTTCCGGCACCGCCCCTCCTTGCCGGACCAATTCCGCCGGCAGCCCCACTGCCTTTTTTCAAATATGTCAGAACGGTGCAGCACAATACCATCGCCGGCTTTCACCAGGACGTCTATCGGCAATGGATCATTGAAACCAGGCTTTGGAAGCTTCACACCTTCATCGTCAATGATCCGGCAGGCATCAGGCATGTGCTGGTAGATAACGCGGATAACTACATCAAGGGCACTATCGAACAGCGCATTTCCGGCGTCTCCTCTGACAAGCGTGTTATAGCGAGCGAAGGCGAAGACTGGAGCGAACGGCGCCGAACCATGTCTTCCTCCTTCGACTACCGCTCGATCGCTCAAAATTCTTCCATTATTCTCCCCGCCGCTCAAAGCCTGCTTGCCAGATGGAGCACTTTGTCTCAGGGCACGGTCATCGAAGTCTCCACGGAAATGGCCAGGCTGACCCTTGATATCATCTCGCGAATTGTCTTTTCTTCTGATAGCGCTCAGCTGGCCCCAATCATGGAGCGCGCATTCAGGCGTAGCCAGACGGAGAGAGTCTTCGACCTGCTTGATTTTGCCCCCTTGCTCGATCGGCCATGGGCAGCTTACAGGCGTCACAAGAGCCGTGGCATATTCAAGGATTTTGACGAATCCATCGATCACCTGATCGCGATGCGTGCCGGCCAAAGAACGCATTCTGGCGATGATCTTCTTGGCCGGCTCATCCGCGAGAAAGACCCCGAGACCGGCCGCGGCCTGAGCGCCCAGGAGATTCACGGCCAGATCACTACCGTTGTCGGGGCCGGACATCAATCTGTAGCTTTGGCCCTCACCTGGATATGGTATTTGCTTTCGCAACACCCGCTGCAGGAAGCCACGCTGCACGCCGAGTTTGACCGAGTGTTGGCCGGCCGCATACCGGCGCTGGACGATCTTCCGAAGCTCCCTTACACGCGCATGGTCATCGAAGAAGCGCTTCGGCTGTATCCGCCATTTCCTGCCATGGCGTGGCGTGAAGCTCTCGCCGATGACGATGTATGCGGAATAAAGATTCCGAAAGGCTCTACCGTATCCATCGTTCCGTGGGTATTACACCGGCACACAAAGCTATGGGATCATCCTGAACAATTCGACCCGGAGAGATTCTCGCCCGATCGCAGTGCTGGACGATCACGCTATGCATATTTACCCTTCGGGATCGGTCCCCGCGTTTGCATTGGCGCGTCTTTCGCCATGACCGAAATGATGTTGATTCTCGCCACCCTCGCTCAGCCCTACCGGTTGCGCCTGGCGCCCGGTCATAGGGTGGAACCCCAGGGTCTCGTCTCCCTTTGGCCGCGCTACGGATTGAAAGCCACACTGGAGAGAGTGAAATGAATCAGAAAATCACGGGCTTTCACCAGGACGAAGAAGACCACTGGGTAGCAGAGCTCGCCTGCGGACACACCCAGCACGTCCGCCACAATCCACCATGGCAAAGCCGTCCCTGGGTCACCACTTCGGAGGGTCGCGCCTCCAAACTCGGCCAGCTCCTCGATTGCAAAAAATGCGACCAAGACCCAGTGGGCAAGAACTACCCAATCACCATCCTGTGATCGACACAGGTTGCATTAGGGCCTCGTTAACAGGCCCTGGTTCACTTAATCGACTTGCATTCCAGCAGATGTCATGGGAAAGTAGCTTCCGCGGGCCAACAAAGGGCGTGCCGTTGACATTTCACGCTGGGACGATGCGGAATATATAGCACATACGCGGTTATCGGCGACAATGAGTAAGTTGCTATGCCATCGCGGGAGGTAACAGTGGGACACAGATATGCCAATATCCTTGAAACAGTCGGAAATACCCCTGTCGTCAGGATCAACAAGCTGGCGCCCCCGGATATAAATCTCTTTGTCAAAATCGAAGCATTCAACCCGCTCGGTTCAGTCAAGGACCGCCTTGCCCTGGGTGTAATTGAAGACGCGGAGAAAACGGGCCAGCTCAAGCCCGGCCAGACGGTGATTGAGGCAACCAGCGGCAATACCGGGATCGGTCTGGCGATGGTGTGCGCCCAAAAAGGATATCCCTTGGTCGTCACCATGGCGGAGACCTTCAGCGTCGAGCGTCGTAAACTGATGCGCTTCCTCGGAGCAAAAGTCGTACTCACTCCTGCAGCCGGCCGAGGCGTGGGCATGGTCGCCAAAGCCATCGAACTGGCCGAAAAGCACGGGTGGTTTCTCACCCGTCAATTCGAAAATGAAGCGAATGCCGACTTCCACTCACGAACAACCGCCAGAGAGATAGTCGAAGATTTTCAAGGCGAGCCTCTGGACTACTGGGTGACGGGATTTGGTACTGGTGGCACGCTGAAAGGCGTAGCGCGCGTGCTTGCGAAAGAAAGGCCGGAAACAAAGATCGTCGTCTCCGAGCCGGACGACGCAGCCATGCTTTCAAGCGGCATCGAGCAGCAACGAAACCCAGACGGGTCTGCGGCAGCCACCCATCCCGCGTGGCATCCTCACCCCATGCAGGGCTGGAGCCCGGACTTCATCGCCAAGCTGGTCGGCGACGCCATGGGTACCAACGTTGTAAGCCAGGTTCTGCGAATTCAAAATGCAGAAGCAATGCGCTGGAGTAAAGAACTCGCCCGCAAAGAAGGAATCTTCGTGGGCATCACCTCCGGCGCGACATTTGCAGCTGCGCTACGCGTCGCCGCAGAAGCCCCCAAGGGATCGACGATCCTCTGCATGTTGCCTGACACCGGTGAACGCTATCTGAGCACTCCGCTCTTCGCCGACATCTCCATTGAAATGACCGGGGAAGAGCTGGAGATTTCACACTCCACCCCCGGCGGCTGGCTGCAACCCGCACCATAGACCCCAAAGCATTCCGGCCGCCCCTGTCATCCCGAGCGAAGCGAAGAGGAAGCGGACGTGGGATGCCTTAGCCGAAGGGTCCAGGAATTTTTTCGATACGAAAATCCCGGGTGCCCCACGTCCTGATTTTCGGACGTGGGATTTGTCCTCTCACCACCGCCCTGTCATCCCGAGCGAAGCCGAGGGACCTGCAGTCTCCCCTTATTCCCGCAAATGTCGGGGACACCGGAACTGGTCCAGCGCCTAACGCCAGAGCTCTGCCTGAAAGCCCAGCGTGCTTCCTTCCGGATCGGGAACCTTTTCCAGCCAGCACTTCTCCGTCAGGCTGGCCGCGTGTTCCCGAATCGAAGGCCGGGGAGCGTTCTTGTCTATGCGCAGAAACGCGGTTCGCATTCCCGAGCGATTCTTGTAGGCATCGCTCGCTTCCTGTGACAGATTCATGGCGCGAAAGATGTGATCTTCAGCCTCGGGTAGGACCTCAATCCAGTTTCGATCGTAGCTGCTGGTCATCTTCGAACGCCAGATTGCCACCTCATGCCCGTCCAGCAACAAAGCGCGTGCCGACTCGAAGGGTGCTGTCTCATTGAGGCAAGGGCCCAATGTGAAGCGTTCC
>DATAQX010000391.1:0-4998 GCA_036264455.1 Silvibacterium sp.
GGACAGAGATGCGTCGAAGCTGACCTTCTTCCCGGGGCTGAGGGCTCCGCTGGAATAGGTGAAGGCGGCATGCGTCGTGGCAGAGGGAAACACTGGCTGCTTCGCGCCGGATTTCAGATCGAGAGGGATATCGGCGTTGGCCGCGACCAGCCTATCCGCCAGACGGACATGGTCGAAGGTGACGCCATCGACATCGCCAAACAACGTGGATGAGACGAGGGACGGCGTTTCGACCGCCCAGATGTTCCTGAAAGAGATGTCGCGAATGGAGGGGTTGGGCTGCTCGACCTGGGCTACGATTTGCACCAGCGAATACCAGTCTTCGAGGCGGATATTTTCGAAGCGATAGCCGGATGTGTGTCCGGTGGCGCCGTTGGTTGCCCATATTTGAAGGAGTGAGAAGGGAATGCCGCAGGCTCCGATGCCGGCATGGATCACATCTGAATCGCGCAGGACGAAATTGTTGCTGTTGAAGACTTTCTCGGGCCAGGCGGCGCGCACGACATTCGAGATGCTGGTCGACAGGACGCTGTTCTCGACGGTGATGTTGGTGACGTCGTGGCCGGGTGCGATCATCGCAGCGTGGTCATATCCGTCCCAGTTGCCCTGCATGGCAAAGACGTCATCGGCGGCGCGGATGAAAACGTCGCGCACGACGGTGTCGCCGCCACCGAGCCAGTCCATGCCGTCCTGATTGGCATTGGCGTCGCTGCCTCCGATGACCTTGATGTTGTCGAAGGTGATGAAGCGGGAGTCCTTCATCTGGATCATCCAGGTGCGGCTGCGTACGACGCAGGTGATGCCGCTGATGGAGATGTTGCGCGCATTGTCCATGACGATGCAGTGCCAGTTGGGCAGGTGCTTCCAGCCGGTATCGTTGTCGGGGTCCTGGTGGCCGTCGTAAATGATGACACCGCGGCCGAAGACCTTCACGTTCTGGACCTGCCAGATATTGAGGCTGCCGAAGATGACAGCTCCGGGCGCGAGATAGATTGTGTCGCCGCTGTGGGCGTCGATGCTTTCGCGATGGACACCGGGTGCGTAGTAGCGGATCTTCGCGGCATCAGGTTTTGGCGCGTCCACTTCAGGCGCATTGGCGAAGAGGAAGAGCATCTCGGCTCCGGCGAGGTGGTCGCCGGGCCGGGTGATCGAAAGCTTGGCGGGATGCTTAAGCGTGAAGGTGATGGTGCGGCCCTTGAGCATTGGCCGGATGTAGAGGCTCCAGGGCTGAACTTCGACCCCTTTAGCCCAGTAGTCGTCGGAGGGTGCGGTGATGGCGATCTTCGCCTTGCCCTTCAGGTCGAAGTTCAGCAAGTAGTAGTTCGCCGCGGCATGGACAAAGGAGGCTGGGTGTCCGTCGATGGTGACAGTGAAGCGGCCGGAGCGAATCTCATCGGGAACAGGCGCGATTGAGACTTTAGCGTGAGCAATGGCGGCGAGAAACAGGACGCAGACCAGACGGGCCAGCTTTCGCATAAGCGTTTATAGCAGGCAAGGCGGCCAGAGATTATGGATGGCCACCGGCCACTTTTTCCGTCAGGTCGAGGCGTGTCTTCCACGGATCGGGGCCGGCAATAGCTCCGGTATTGGTGAAGTCGAGAAGAATGTCGGTTTGAGGAGAATAAGCGGGCCAGTGCGGGCGTCCTTCGCCATTCGGATCCCCGGTTTTTGCAAACGCTACCCAATAACTAATCGTCGTTGCAGCCATGGCGCTGTCTGCGGGATTTAACTGGTCTCCGTAAAACGCCTTCACAGTATCGAAGACATACGGAATTTCAGCCCCGTGTCCCGCCCCGTCCAGCTTGCCGCGTTCCGATACGCCTACATAGGAAAAGCGGTACTCGTAGGAAGGCTGTCCCGAAGCGACGACCTGCCGCACAACGAAGCGCATCGGTTCGACAAGGAGCTGATCCGATGCCACCGCTGCGCCCACAATCTTTACGTTGTTGGTGTGGTTGGGGTCATAGGCAAGGTAAGCGCGAATCTGGTTGAAGCCGAACGGGGCCATTACCTCGGGCATCGTCCGGGCAAACTGGAAGCCGAGGTCGCGGTTTGTGGCTCCCGCGATGACCGGGATTTTCGCCTGGTGGCCAGCAAGAAACGCGGCCTGCGCAGACTCGACGATGACCACGCCGTCAACCATTGGGCCGACGTAAGTCTTAAGAGCCTGAAACATTGTCATCATATTCAGTCCGTCGACAATGGTGTCCGGCGGGAGCTTGCGCAAAGCGTCGAGGGCGGCGGCGTCGGTTCCGGAGATACCCTTCGATTTGGCAAATGCCAGTCCAGCTGATTCGCCTGTCGGTTTGCTGAGGAAGCCTGCTTTACCTTTCAATTGCGCCGGTCCCCCGATCGGATCACGCACGGGAGAAGATTCGATGATCGCCTGTTGGAATAGGCCCTGAGCCATGGGCGCAGTCATCATGGCGAGGACCGATCCTCCTCCCGCCGATTCGCCGAAGAGAGTCACCTTTTTAGGATCGCCTCCGAACGGAGCGATATTCTGCTGCACCCACTTGAGCGCGGCAATCTGGTCCATGAAGCCATAGTTGCCGAGCGGGCCATTGGGAGATTCAGCCGTCAATGCCGGATGGCCGAAAAAGCCGAGGCGTCCGAGGCGATAGTTGAGGCTAACGAAGACTACGCCCAACTTCGCGAATTCGGCACCGTCGTAGACAGGACCGGACGTGGCTCCGCCCATATAGCCTCCGCCATAGATCCAGACCATGACCGGCAGTTTTGGTGAGGCCGTGATCGAGGGCGTCCAGACATTCACGAAGAGGCAGTCTTCGCTGGGCGTGGTTTTGGTGCGGTATGGCGCTGGCTCGAATGGAGCCTGCATGCAGTCAGACCCAAACTCGGCAGCCGGACGCACGCCAGTCCAGGACTGCACCGGTTGTGGCGGCTTCCAGCGCTGGTTGCCAACGGGCGGTGCGGCGAAGGGAATTCCCTTGAAGGACACGACTCCGTTCTGAGAGACTCCGCGCAGCGTGCCTGAATCAATCTTCACTTCGTCCTGGGCAAAGACCGTCAGCCCGGACACAAGCGCCAAAATGGCGCACGATGCCAACCTCCTGCATCCTTTCATTCGCACTCTCCGGGGAATAAAGCTGAGCTTCGCTCAAAGACTACTCTTGAAGCGCTGCTTTTGGCACACGGCCGACCTTCATGACCATGCTGAGCGGCACGCTCCGATCCCCGGTTAAGACATTGTCGCCGCTTTATTGCGCCAAGAATTTAAGAGATACTTCGATTGCCGAAAAGACTGGGTTATACTCACAGGCGATTATGTTGATGGCTTTTCAGGAGGCATAATGAAACCGTTTTCACGCCGTGATTTGTTAAAAACCAGCCTGCTAGCGCCTGCCGCAGCAGTGGCGGTCAACACTATGGGGCCGTTTGGTGTCGCGCTTCAAGCCGCCACGGAAGCTCCCGTGCCGCTTCCTGCAAGCACCGCACGCGAATCTGCGATGCAGGGCGCTGGACGCGAACGTCTTCTCCTGGATTTCGGCTGGCGCTTCCACTTCGGAAATGCCGACGATCCGGCCAAGGACTTTGCATTCGGGAGTGGAAGGACGGGAAACTTCCAGAAGACGGGGAATTTCCTTCCTGCAGGCGCAATTGCGTTTGACGACGGCGAGTGGCGGAGCGTGGATCTTCCTCATGACTGGGCCGTCGAGCTGCCTTTTCAGAACGACCCCTCACTTGCGAGCAAAGGGTACTACCCGCTGGGACGGACCTATCCCGCCACGAGCGTCGGATGGTATCGCCGCGTTTTCGAGCTTCCTGCCTCGGACGCGGGCAAGCGGATCACCCTTCAGTTCGACGGTGCTTACCGGGAAACGATGGTGGTGTTCAACGGCTTTTACATCGGCCGCCATAGCGGTGGATACGATCCGTTCAGCTTTGACGTGACCGACTTTGCGACTCCAGGCGGGAGAAATGTCCTGCTGGTTCGGGTGGATGCCACTTCGAGCGATGGCTGGTTTTACGAGGGAGCCGGAATTTACCGGCACGTCTGGCTGGTGAAGACACACCCGGTTCATGTGAAGCAATGGGGCACCTTCGTGCGCTCCCGGGTGCGGCCCGGCGAAGCTGCCCTCTCTATCCGGACTGAGGTGAATAACCACGGCAAGGGTGCACAGAACGCGCGGATTGTTTCGACGGTTCTCGATCCCTCGGGCAAGCCGGTGGGAAAAGTGGTCACAACACCGACATCCATACCTGAGGAGGGAGAGCAAACTTACGAGCAGGAGATGGTGGTGACTCGGCCTCTCCTGTGGTCTTTAGAGGAAAGATATCTCTACAAGCTGATAACGGAGGTGGAAGCGGGCGGCGAGGTCGTCGATCGCTACGAGACGCCGTTCGGCATTCGCACGGTGAAATTCGACGCGGAGAAGGGTTTTTTTCTGAACGGCAAGTCCGTCAAGCTGAAAGGGACCTGCAATCACCAGGACCACGCCGGCGTTGGTGCCGCTGTGCCCGATGCGGTGCAATTTTATCGGATACGAAAGCTTCAGGAGATGGGTTGCAACTCGATCCGCACGTCGCATAATCCTCCCACTGCGGAGTTGCTCGATGCCTGTGATGAGCTGGGGATGCTGGTGTTCGATGAGACGCGCATGATGTCGTCCAATCCAGAAGGCTTGAGCCAGTTCGGGGACCTAGTGCGGCGCGACCGGAATCATCCGAGCGTCTTTATGTGGTCCATGGGGAATGAAGAAGGCCAGGCGAACACGTAGACAGGACTGCATATTCTGACCGCGATGAAAGCAGTTGCGACAGAATACGACGGTTCACGGCCGGTGTCGATCGCTCCTATTCGCGCAATTGGAGTTGGTGGCCTGGTGGTGTGCGACGTGATGGGCTACAACTACATGGACCCGCAGGCGGAGGAATACCACAAGGCGCATCCTGAACACCCGATCATCGGCACGGAGACGGTGAGCGCCGTCGGCACGCGCGCATCTACGTTACCGATCCGGCGAAAGGCTATGT
>DATAQX010000403.1:0-3827 GCA_036264455.1 Silvibacterium sp.
TTGCACGTGAGATGTTTGTTCAACAAGCAGCTCACGCCAATGCGGAGGTTTCGGCTAGCCCACCGCGGGGGGATACGATTTGCCCCATCAAGAGCAAACGGGAGGACACTTTTGAATCGACTGCAGAAGATGGGTTCTACGAACCAGTAGATACATCATTGCTTCCGGTAACCCGAGTTGATGCTGCAAACCTCATCCGAGCTTGGCAGCAGTTGACGGTTATAGCAAAACAACAGTCGCCACGAATCGCGTTCAAGGTAAAGGGTAGGATCTTATTCTTGGAATTGGCTGAGATCGTGGCAGTGCAAGCCGAAGGTAATTACGTTTCGTTGCAACACCGGCGCAATCCCTACTTGCTGCACGAGTCTCTCTCGTCCATAGCGGAGAAGCTCAAGCCCTACGGTTTTATTCGTATCCACCGCTCGGTAGTCGTGAGTATTTCGGCCGTGGAGGAGATCCAACCTTTACCGACGGGAGAGTACAGGCTGCGTGTAAAAGGTGGGAAGGAATACTTGGTAACGCGTACATACAAAGACAACCTCAGAGATCTGGCTCAACTGTGGGTAGGCTCGGAGTGCCTTTGCGGCAACAGGCAGCCAAAGCAACTTGTTATTTGCTCTGATAACGGCCCTCCGTCCAACAATCCGGCTCTCGGCGAGTTATAAATCGCCGAGTCATTCATGGAGGATGGGAAATTCCCTGAGAGAAGCTGGCTGCTCGGGCGCAAGTTGTTCCGGGACTTTGGATTCAAACTGGCCCGCGACGAAACACTTGGCTGGCCATTTCCCTCAAGTCGCTATAATAGAAATAGAGAGAGAAATGCCCGGCAGCCATCGCTGCCGGGCATTTCTCTTTCGAGCAGGGCCGGGAAGAACCTGCCCGTAACCGAAATTTACAATCTGTATCGTCACAAACCATTTAGAATCATACAGTAACAAATAAGATGTGCACTTTCAATTAGATACGGTATCTAATTGATTCCGTGATAGATACTCGCAAAATCTTTAGAATCAATCAGTACCGAAATAAGTCTTTACGTTAACTCATTTAGAATCAATCAGTACCAGAACATAGGGGTAGCAGGGGGGGAGGGGGCCACTCCTATGCAGCTAAATAAACATGCCTACAACGGATAACGCCCCTTGTCGATAGCCGCACGAGCCACAGTGCGGCTAAGCGTAACAGTGTCCGCCGGCTCGTGCTTCACCAGGCGGCGGAAGATAGCCAGCTGGGTGCGCAGCATGTCGCCCTCGGCTACCGCGGCGATGACCTGGCGCGCCGCAGCCTCGATGATGTGAAAAGCCGTCGCCGCATAAAGCCGGGTCATGTCCGCCGCAAGCGTGGCCTGCGCGGACTTCGCCGCAGCCAGCTTACGAGCGCGGGCCAAAGCCGAGTCAAAGGCATAGACCTCGAGGATGATGTCAGCGAGAGCGGCCATGACCTCCTGCTGATCGGCGAGAGCATTCATGTACTTCTGGCTGGCCGAACCCGAGGCAAAGAGGGCCAGCTTTTTCGCATTCGCCAGCATCTGCACTTCGCGGGCTAGCGGGTCCAAGTCCTCGTCGCCAGTCGAGAACGACGGCGGAGACATAAGCTCATCCATAAGCTGCTTGATCGCCGCCAGCAGGGGAAGCTGGCCGCTCATGGCGCGCTTCATCAGGAATCCGGTAATGATGAGGCGGTTGATTTCGTTGGTGCCTTCAAAGATGCGGTTGATGCGCGAGTCGCGGTAAGCGCGCTCGGCAGGATACTCCTCGACATATCCGTAACCGGCGTAAATCTGCACCGTGTGGTCTACGATGGCATCGAGCATCTCCGATCCCCAGACCTTGAGGATGGAGCACTCGACAGCGTACTCCTCGATGCGCTTCTGGATCTCGCGAGCGTTGTGCGCGTCCGCCTCGGGAATCGCGGCGAGCGCCGCGTCGATGGCTCCGATAGTGCGGTATGCCATCGATTCGCCGACATAGATGCGCGTAGCCGAGTCGGAGATCTTCTGCTGGATGAGGCCGAACTCGGCGATCGACTTGCCAAAAGCCTTGCGCTCCTTGGCATAGTGAATGGCATTAGCGAGCGAGGTGCGCGAGCCGCCTACGCAGGCGGCTCCCAGCTTGAAGCGGCCAATATTGAGGATATTGAAGGCGATGTGGTGGCCCTTGCCGGCTTCGCCGAGCAGGTTCCCGGCGGGAATGCGGCAGTCGTTGAGGATGAGGGGGCAGGTCGACGACCCGCGGATGCCGAGCTTATGCTCCTCCGCGCCCACGGTCAGGCCCGGCGTAGTGCGCTCGATGAGAAAGGCAGACATCTTGGCCTTCGCCGGATCGGGATCGGCAGGGTCTGCGATCTTTGCGAAAACAGTGTACAGGTCGGCGAATCCTGCGTTGGTGATCCACATTTTTTCGCCGTTGAGGACATAGTGATCGCCATCAAGAACAGCCCGCGCACGGATGTTCATCGCGTCGGAACCGGAAGACGCTTCCGACAGCGCGTAGGCGGCAATCCATTCGCCGCTGGCCAGCCGGGGAAGATACTTCTCCTTCTGCGCTGCGGTTCCATACCAGACGATGGGCAGCGTGCCAATGCCGACGTGCGCGCTGAAGGCCACGCTGAAGCTGGCCAGCACCGACATGCGGTCGGCGATGATGGCCGAGGTGACCTTGTCCATGGCCAGGCCGCCGTACTCCTCCGGAACATCGACCGCCATCAGACCTAGGTCTCCCGCCTTCTTCAAGAGCGCCCGCGTTACGTCGAAGCGTTTGGCCTCGATATCGTCTGCCGCGGGCAGAACCTCGTTGGCCGCGAACTCAGCCGCGGTGCCAGCGATCTGGCGCTGCTCGTCGGAAAAATCTTCCGGAGTAAAGATGCTTGCTGGATCGGCTTCGCTTAGCAGGAAGCTGCCGCCAGTGACGGTGGGGGATGGCGCAAGTGTTGTGGCCATAAAAAGACTCCTCTCCAACGAGACATCCTACGCCGTTTTGATAGATTTCGATCGCGACGTTGGTCTACGATCTTCAGTTCAGACTTTCAAAGACCCCTGCTGCACCCATGCCACCGCCGACGCACATCGTCACCAATCCGTAGCGCAGATTGCGGCGCTTTAGTTCCTGGAGAATCGTTGCCGTAAGCTTCGCTCCCGTGCAGCCGAGCGGATGACCTAATGCGATGGCTCCGCCGTTGACGTTGACCTTGGTGGGATCGAGTCCCGCCTGCTGTATGACGGCGAGGGCCTGCGCGGCAAAGGCTTCGTTCAGCTCGATCAGGTCAATCCGGTCCAGAGTCAGCCCGGCAAGCTTGAGGGCCTTGGGAATCGCATAGACTGGGCCAATCCCCATGATTTCTGGCGGGCAACCCGCGGTCGCAAAGCTTAGGAAACGGCCCAGCGGCTGGATGCCGAGTTCTTTTGCGCGCTCGGCAGAGATGACGACGGCGGCCGCGGCGCCGTCGGAGGTCTGCGACGAGTTCCCCGCCGTGACTGTGCCTTTTGCGTGGAATGCAGGCTTGAGCTTGGCCAGGGCTTCAGGAGACGTATCGGCACGCGGGCCTTCATCGATGATGAACTCTGATGTCTTTACATCTGGTTTGGCAGGCTTGCCGTTTGGCGTGATATTTGTCACAGTAACGGGCACGATTTCGTCCTGGAATCTGCCTGCTGCGATGGCAGCCAGTGCTTTCTGATGGCTGCCGAGCGCAAACTCGTCGGCTTGATCGCGGGTGATGCCATATTTCTTCGCGATATTCTCGGCGGTGAGGCCCATCGACAGATACGCATCAGTGTAGTGCTCGATGAGCCACGGATTTGCACTTAGTTTGTTACCGCCCGAGGGGAT
>DATAQX010000381.1:0-3096 GCA_036264455.1 Silvibacterium sp.
TGAAGACTATCTTCACCTGCCCATTCCCGGCCTGATGCGCTTTCGCCGCGCGCGCAAGAGGCTGGACGAGGTGGTCTATCGCATGATCGAAGAGCATCGCGCCAGCGGCGTGGACCGGGGCGATCTGCTCTCGATGCTGCTGCGCTCGCGCGATGACGAGCAGGACCATTCCGGGATGAGCGATGAGTTGTTGCGCGACGAGGTGTTGACCATCTTTCTGGCCGGTTACGAGACCGTCGCCAATGCGCTCTCGTGGACCTGGATGCTGCTCGCGCAGAATCCCGAGGCCGAAGCCAAACTGCATGCGGAGCTGGATGGCGTGCTGGGCGGACACCTGCCGACGCTCGACGACTTGCCGCAGCTGCGTTACGCCGAGATGGTGCTGGCCGAATCGATGCGCCTTTACCCGCCGGCGTGGGCCATGGGGCGGCAGGCAACGTGCGATGTGGTGCTGGGACCGTATCTGCTGCCGGCCGGGACATATTTTTTCTTCAGCCAGTACATTATTCAGCGCAGCGCGGAACACTTTCCCGATCCGCTGCGCTTCGATCCGGAGCGATTCACGCCAGAACGCAAGGCTGGGCGTTCGAAGTTCGTCTACTTCCCTTTCGGGGCGGGCAGCCGTCAGTGCATCGGCGAGGCTTTCGCGTGGATGGAGGGCACGCTGCTTCTGGCCACGCTTGCGCAGCGCTGGCGGCTTCGACTGATTCCGGGCCAGAGGCTGGAGGTGCAGCCCAAGATCACGCTGCGCCCGAAGTATGGTATTCGTATGGTTCCAGAGCTTCGCGCGCCTGGCTCTTCCTCCGGTTGATCGCGTCCAATGATGAGGCGAGCCACATCTACCCACGCTGGATAACCCTTTTTCACTGAGTCCGCATCTCCCTCGGCAAATGCGAATTCCCCATCATTTAGGTCATCACAACTGGGTCGTCGCCGTCTTTCTCATTTCCGGCGCCATTCTGTTCGCCAATGTCGTCCATTGGATCGCATTCACGATAATCCGCCGCCGCCGCAAGGAATTGAGCGTCACAGAGATCCACGTTCCGCTCAATATCAGTAAGCACCTTAGCCACCCGGCACGGTGGGTCTTCCTTACCCTCTGCATTCTGAGCACCTTTCCCTTTCTGCCTATCCCTGCCGATGTCTCCAATCTCCTGCGGGTGTGGCTACGCGTTCTGCTGGTTGTCCTGATGGGCTGGTTCGCCATCGGGTGTACGTTCGTTTTCAGGGATGCGCTTCTGCACCGCTACGACCTTACGGCCGAGAACAATGTCCGCGCCCGCCGCGTTCACACCCAGATGCATTTTCTTTTCCGCCTGCTCATCGGCTTTATCGTCATCGTCGACATTGGCGGCATCCTCTGGACGTTCCCTAATCCGCAACTCTGGCGCTTTGGCAGCGGACTCATCGCCTCCGCCGGCGTGGCCACGCTGATCCTGGCCACTGCAGCCAAGTCCACGGTCGCCAATCTCCTCGCCGGCCTGCAGATTGCCTTCTCCGAGCCCATTCGCATCGACGATGTGGTGATCGTGGAGGGTGAATGGGGCAGAGTGGAAGAGATTACTACCTCTTATGTCGTGATCCGCATCTGGGATCTGCGGCGTCTGATCGTACCCCTGAGCTATTTCATCGAGCATCCTTTCCAGAACTGGACCCGCGAGCATTCCGACCTGCTGGGCACTGCGTTTCTCTACACCGATTATTCAGTGCCAGTCGCTGCCATCCGGGAGCATTTCGCGAAGGTTCTGGAGGCCTCTCCGTTGTGGGATCGGAAGGTGTGCTCCACCCAGGTGACCAATCTCAGCGAACGCACGATGGAAATCCGCTGTCTGCTGAGCGCGCGGAACGCGAGCGATCAGTTCGATCTGCGCTGCCTCGTCCGCGAAGAGATGGTGAAGTTTATCCAGGAGAATTATCCGGAGGCCTTTCCGCGTACGCGCTTTGCTGCGCTGCCCGGCGCGGCGGAGCCAGCTCCGACCGCCGAGCCTGCTAGTCTGAGACGGTGAGCTTTCGGGACTTTCTTGGCAATGAAGCGACGGCACGGCACCTGCGCGAAGCGATCGCGGCCGATCGGCTGCCGCATGCGCTGATTCTCTCTGGCCCGCGTGGCGCGGGGAAGTACACGCTGGCTCTGAAGCTGGCGCAGACCGTCAATTGCCTCGATCCAAAGCAGACAGACGGCCTTCCTGACTATTGCGGAGTCTGCTCGAACTGCACGCGCATTGGCCAGTCAGCGGAGCTTGAAACACGCGTCGAAGAGGCCATTGCCGCCCGCGAGGAGCTGCGCGAAGTCGACAAGAAAGAGACGCGGATCCTCGTCCAGACTCACCCGGACGTCCTGGTGATTCCGCCCGACCCTCCGCAGCTGCTCATCAAGCTGGGGCAGGTGCGGACGGTGATTCGCGAAATTTATCGCATGCCGGCAGAGGCCAAGCGAGCGGTCTACATCTTTACCAGCGCATCGTTTATGAAGGAGGCGGCTAACTCGCTGCTGAAAGTGCTGGAAGAGCCGCCGGCGCACGCGAACATTATTCTGCTGGCCGAGAACCTCGGCGACCTGTTGCCGACGATTCGCTCACGGGGCAGCATCTTCAGGCTGGGGGCGATTCCCCTAGATCAAATTGAGGCGCTGCTTGCCGAGCGGCATCCGGATTGGCGTCCGGCGCAGCGCTCTCTGGTGGCCCGGCTGGCGCAGGGCGCAGTAGGGCAGGCACTCGGCTTCGATCTGGAGAGCTATCAAGCCAGCCGCGCCGACGCCCTGTTGATATTGCGCAATGCACTCCGCGATCCGGATTACTCGGCGCTGTTTCGCATGACGGAGACTTACCGTGCAGGAGCCGAAGGCCAGGAGAAGACCTCGAAGCTGCTGGGGGCGATGCTCAGCCTGCTCGAAGATCTGCTGCTGCTGCAGTCCGGAGCGCCGCACCTGATCCGCAACATCGATCTCGAGAAGGAACTGGCCGCGATGGCGCAGCAGGTGAGCCTGGAGTGGATTGAAGCCGCTGAACGCGGCGTGCAACAGGTGCGATCCGGCATGCGGCGCAATCTGCTGCGCTCGCTCGCGCTGGATGCCTTCGCCACGGAGCTGGTGCGCTA
>DATAQX010000384.1:0-4290 GCA_036264455.1 Silvibacterium sp.
AATGGTTTGGTTGTCATACTTGCGCGTACCGATTTGCGGATCGCGGCCGAGGTACACGCGGACGAGCCAGATGCGCTCTTCACGCGCAATAATCTGCCCAAGTTTCCGGGCCATAGGACACCTCCTGCCCGGAAGCGGGCACACAATTCGCACATAGGGTGCGGGGAGATCAGGTTTTATCGGAAGTTCAGAAGGGTGTTATTGATGGGCGACTCAGTGGCTGCCACTGGCGTGGACCGGGGCGAGACGCCGATTTCTCGCGACTAATCAATTTCTCGATGAGTGCATTGGCGATTTACAACTCATCGAGATCCACCACGAGCCACTGAATTATTCGTAACGGATAGCCTTTACGGGATCGAGAGCGGCGGCGCGGCGTGCGGGTAGCCAGCAGGCGAACAGGCCAACGGAGGCGAGCAGCGCGGCGACGACGAGGAAAACATCAGGATTGGAGGGCGAGACGCCAATCGGCAGGCTGGACATGATGCGCGTAACCGGGAAAGCCGCAGCGAGGCCTACGCCAAGCCCAGCAGCGATCTGCCAGAGCCCACGTCGCATCACCAGGAGCAGGATATTGCGCGCGCTTGCGCCCAGGGCCATCCGCACGCCGATTTCCTGAGTGCGACTGGCGGTGGCGTGCGCGATGACGGCATACAGTCCCACCGATGCCATGATGAGGGCGATGAGCGCAAAGCTGAGGAAAACAATGGTCAGGAGCTGGATGAACCACTCCTGGTGGGCGATTTCATCGCTGAGATTGGAAACGTCGCGCAAGGGCAGGTCTGGGTCCAGGCTGGCGACGGTCGGGCGCAGCGCTGCGTTGACGTTGATGTTGGATTCGACGAGCAATTCCATACCGTCCCAGCCTTCCTGCTGAAATGGCACGAAGAGCAGCGGATTGGGCTTCTTTTCGTTGAGTTCCTGGGTCATATCCCCGGCAACGCCAACCACGGTGATCCAGTCGCCAGGTATGTTCTTGTCGTCATAGAAACGGAAGCGCTTGCCGATGGCCGTTTGGCCCGGCCAGAAGTGGCGGGCGCACTGGAGTGTGACGATCGCTGCCTTATGCCCCGCGGTACCGTCGGATGCATTGAAATCGCGACCAAGCAGGAGGGGCAGGTCAATCGTATCGAGATAGCCCGGAGATTCGACGATGAGGGAAGCCTGGGGACGAGCCGATCCGGGACTGATGAACGCGTGCTCGATCTCAATGTCGCGATGGGCAGCACCGAGGCCGGGAAGATTGGAGACGATGGCTGCGTTGGAAACCCCGGGGATCGCCTGCAGCCGGGGAAGAAGCTGATCGTAGAAGCGCTGCCGCGCGGCAATGTCTTTGTAACGGTCATCGGGCAGTTCCACGCGCGCGCTCAGGAGTTTGTCTCCGGGCACGAACCGGTTGGCGGCGAGGGCTTGCAGCAACTGATGGACGAAGACTCCGGCGCCCGTCAGCAGGACCAGCGTCAGCGCAAACTGCAACACGATGAGGACGGCGGACAAGCGGCCCCCGCGATGTCTGCCGACGCTGCGCGCGCCATCCTTGAGAACTTCATTCAGATCGAATTTGGATGAGCGCAGAGCCGGTACGATGCCGAAGAGTACGCCGCTGGCGATGCAGAGGATGGCGAAATAGCCGAAGACGGAGTAGTCCATCCGGAAGTCGATCCAATAGGGCTTGCCCACGTCCTGTGTGCCGAGATCGAAGCCATGCACGCCGAGCGCGGCCAGGCCCAGTCCGAGGATGCCGCCGAAGATGCTCAGGAGTACGCTTTCCATGAGCAACTGGCGGATCACGCGCCACCGTGAGGCGCCGAGGGCGGCGCGAATCGACATCTCACGCTGGCGCACAAGGCCCCGGCTCAGCATCATGTTGGCCACGTCTGCGCAGGCGATGAGCAGCACAAAGCCGACGGAGGCGAGCATGAGCAGGAAGAGCACGCGGACCGGTCCGCCGTTGTAACGCTGGTTGAAAGTTTCTACGTTCAGCGTCAGATCCTTATTGGTGTGGGGATATTGCGTGGCCAGGCGCCCGGCAATGCCGTTCAACTCCGAGGCTGCCTGCGCGACGCGTACACCCGGCTTCAGCATGGCCCAGGTCTCGTACCCGTGGTGGTCACGATTCTCGAGATCGGCTGAGGGTGCGATGGGCATCCATAGATCGGTGTGGACAGGGAATTTGAAGCCTGCGGGCATGACACCGATGATGGTGGCGGGCTTTCCATTGACGCGCACCGTCTGACCGATCACGCCGGCCGAACTGTTGTAGCGTTGCTTCCAAACGCCATAGCCGAGCACGACGACCGGCGCCGCCCCGGCGTCGCCGTCGCTGGCTACGAAGCCGCGGCCCAGTACCGGACGTATGTGCAGCATGGCAAAGATGCCCGGAGTGGCGACTTCCAGGTTATAGGTCTGAAGCGAATGGCCGCGGTCGCTCAGAACGCCGTCATCGCTGCTGCCGGTTTGGATCGATTCGAGTGAGGAAGCACCATCGCGGTAAGCGCGGAAGTCCGGCCAGGATAAGCGGATGCCGCGGTCGCCGTGCGACAGGTTGCTGTAGGTGATGGCGACCAGCCGCTCGCCGCCGGGAACGGCCGGGGGCCGGAGCAGTACGGCATTGACCAGCGTGAAGACCATGGTGTTGGCGCCGATGCCAAGGGCAAGCGTCACAACGACAGCCGCCGAAAACCAGCGATGGGTGAGGACCATGCGCAGCGCAAAGCGAAGATCGTTGGCCATAGTTGCGGTATACGAATGCGGATGATGTGTTGTTCCGTGGTCTGTTTTGGGGCCAGCAATTTTGCCGGGCTCCCCGGAAAAGTAGCAGCGAGCGCGTCGAGGCGCAGTACAGGGACCGCCTTGCTGTTGCAGTTCTCACCGATCTGCAGGGAGAAAGTTCGACCAGCGACTGGAGAATCTGTTCGCTCGCGCGGGATGTTTGGATTGCGGGCGTATCATCGCCAACACGTCAATTACTGCTGGATCAGCAGACCAGCAGGGGTTCATGGCGGTGGACGAGATTGCTGCTGTGAAGTCGGCGAGGGTCAGCAATCCAGACCGTTCGAAAGTCAACTGTCGCCAACAAGGCAACGCACTCATTTAGGAGTCGGATATGTTGAATTTCGGAATTACTCCGGTAAACGCGCTTCTCGCGATCTGACTCCCGGTTAGAACTCATAATCCAGCGAGAACTGGATACTGTGCGCTGTAGAGGCCGCGATTAGGTGAGAGAAACCGCCTTGTGCCGCGATGTCAGAGCCGTACGCAGTGTTGAGAAGCGAGACGTTCTGGTGGTTGAGGAAATTGAACGATGCGGCGCCCATGTCGAGCTGCCGTGGCGAGAGGAATGGTCTCCAAAACCCGAAGGTCAAATTTACATTTCACGTAACTTCCCGCGAGCCTGCCTCTCACTACTCAGCCCAATCTCCGTGCGCGCGGCTGCGCTTCGACTTGAACCCAGATTTATTACGACGGAGGCATTTCGATTCAACAGATGGAACATGTCGGCATCGTGGTGAACGACCTTGCCGGCGCAATCGAATTCTTCGTCCAGCTTGGACTCGAACTGCAAGGGAACGGTTCGGTCGAGGGCGGTTGGGTGGACCGCGTGGTGGGGCTCGATGGCGTCCGGGCAGATATCGCGATGCTGCAAACGCCGGACGGCCACGGACGACTCGAGTTGGCGAAATTCCACAAGCCGTCGTCTCAGGGAGTGACCGGCACGCGGCGGCGAACACACCTGGAATCCCCCATATCGCATTCGCTGTCGAAGACATCAACGCCGTCGTTGCCCGGCTTCGGACCAAAGGCGTTGAGCTCGTGGGCGAGTTGGAGCGCTACGAGAACAGCTACCGGATCTGCTACGTGCGCGCCCGGAGTGGATCATCATCGAGTTGGCAGAGCGCATCGGTTGACACACCCTCTCGCCGTCGCCCCTGAAGAGCTCCTCCTGCCTCGTCATTGATTCGCCTCAGTCCGGAGAGAAGTTCAGATTTGAACCGGCGCGGGATTAATGGAGGCCTGCGGCCATGGTTTTCACGATGGTGCCGTTGGCATCGTCGTCCTTGAGAGCCCAGACAAATGCGCCGCCGAGGCCCCCAGGAACGCGCGTGCGGACGTACACCGTTTTGATCCACACCGTGGCCGGGTCATCGCAGGTCCAGAAGGTTTGCGTGTTGGGATCATAGATCCACACGGCGATTCGGCGGTAATCGAAGTAGCGCGTGTAGCCCGTCAGGCTGGTGAGCGTGCGGTACGTGATCTCGCCGGGAGTTTGCAGATAATCGGTTGGAGGAA
>DATAQX010000498.1:0-3190 GCA_036264455.1 Silvibacterium sp.
CAGAAAGTCGACGAAGCCGAATCGACCATAAAGGCTGCCCTGGCCACTGCGCCGCAGTCGGTAGAGTTGCTGACAGCGCAGGCGGAGGTCCAGTATCGCCAAGGAGTTCCGTGGGACGAGGAAAAAACGCTGCAGGCCGCGCAGCAGGCTGATCCCTGCTATCCGCGCCTGCATCTGGCATTGACGGCTTACTACCGGTTCAACTCCTACTACGCATCCGCACTTCGCGAAATTAAAGTCGCGCATCAGCTCGATGCCTACGATCCAGAAATTCAACGGGCTTGGGTGCGTACCCGGCCTCTTCAGGAGCGTATCGACGAGCTGAAGGCATATCTCGCCGCTAACGACCTCGATGCCGACACTCTGCGGCACGCACAGCACGAGCTTGCGCTGCTCGAAAACCGTCTGGACAACCGAAGCAGCTCCTGCCACCTTGCATCCCCGGTTACGACGACGGAGATCCCCTTCACTCCGATCTTGACCCAGGCCAACCATGTCCGCGGCTGGGGCCTTGAAGTCGTCTTCAACGGCCATAAATCACGCCTGCAGGTGGATACCGGCGCCAGCGGCCTTTACGTTCGCCGCTCGGTCGCCGAGCACGCAGGCTTGAAGTCTATCGTCAAATCGGAAATGAACGGCATAGGCGACAAGGGGGCGCAGAGCGGATACACCGCTTACGCCGACTCGATCAAAATCGGTGGACTGGAGTTCAAGAACTGCCTGGTCGAAGTAAGCGATCGCAACGATGTCGTTGATACCGACGGCCTCATTGGCATGGACGTCTTCTCTGGTTTCCTCGTGACGCTCGATTTCCCCTGGCATAAGCTGACCCTCGGCCCGCTCCCGCCGTATCCCGGCACAGACGTTACTCCCGCCACCCTCAATACTGAGCAGGAGAGCCCTGTCGAAAGAAGCGAGGCCGCACCTGCGAGCGGGACGGTACATGAGGCAAAGGAGGCGACAGCATCCCCGGCTCCGCGGGGTCCGCACGACCGCTACATCGCTCCTGAGATGAAGAACTGGACCAGCGTCTATCGTGTCGGCCACGATCTGATCGTGCCTACCGCGCTCAACAACAAGCGAATGCGGCTCTTTGTCATCGACACCGGTGCCTATACTACCTCCATCTCTCCAGGCGCTGCTCGTGAAGTCACCAAGGTGACTTCTGATCCATGGGTCAACGTGCGCGGTATCTCCGGCAAGGTGGAGAATGTCTATTTCAGCGATAGAATCACATTTCGCTTTGCGCACCTCCAGCAGGAAAAGGAAGGTGTTTTCTCCTTCGACACGTCAATGCTCAGCAAGAATACGGGAACGGAGATCTCAGGTTTCATCGGGTTCGATCTGCTCGGCCTGCTGGTGGTGCAAATCGACTACCGCGATGGCCTGATGAACTTCCAGTACTCGGCAAATCGAGGATTTCAGCAAGGGGGCTTTAGCCCCTGAAAGGTCAGGTCGGTCATATCCACGCTGACCGGCCCATCGCTAACCTGACTTTAGCTACCCGGTTCTTAGTGGCCTTCAGCTGCCCTTGGCGAACTCCAGCCGCGCTTCGGCTTCGTGGATGAGTTCATTGGCCTTGGCATATTTTTCGGGATCGTCGCCGGCTTCGTTCCACAGCTGGTGGGCGCGATCGAGCCTTGCCTGGACGGCAGGGATGTCAATCTCTTCCTTCGGACGCGCGCTTTCGACAAGGATGGTCACGCGCTCGGGCAGCACTTCGACAAAGCCGCGGGCCACGCTGAAGGCTCGCTCTCCAGCTTCGCCGCCGTGCAGGCGGACTACGCCGGGTCCGATCACGGCAAGCAGCGGCGCGTGGCCGTAGAGGACTTCAAGATAGCCGGATCTCGACGGCACCTCGACCGCATCCACTGATTGATCGATGAGGATGCGATCGGGAACCACAAGCCTTACCTGTAAACGATTCGTATCAGCCATAGTTACCTTTACGCTGTCGCCTTCATCTTTTCTGCCGCTTCCAGCACTTCCTCGATCGTGCCCTTCATATAGAAGGCCTGCTCGGGTATGTCGTCGTGCTTGCCCTCGATCACTTCCTTGAAGCTGCGGACCGTGTCGGCGATCTTGCAGTAGCGGCCCGGCATGCCGGTAAACTGCTCGGCGACGTGGAAGGGTTGGGAGAGAAACTTCTGCACCTTGCGCGCGCGGTTGACGGTGGTCTTGTCTTCCTCGGAAAGCTCGTCGATGCCGAGGATGGCGATGATGTCCTGCAGATCTTTGTAGCGCTGCAGAATGCGCTTCACGCCCTGGGCTACATCGTAGTGTTCCTGTCCGACGACACGCGGGGTGAGGATGCGCGAGCTCGAAGCGAGCGGATCGACGGCGGGGTAAATGCCAAGCTCGGAGAGCGGACGCGAGAGCACGGTGGTCGCGTCGAGGTGAGCGAAGGTGGTCGCCGGAGCGGGATCGGTCAAGTCGTCGGCGGGCACGTAGACGGCCTGCACCGAGGTGACGGAGCCGCGCTTGGTTGAGGTGATGCGCTCCTGCAGCTCGCCCATTTCGGTGGCGAGGTTGGGCTGGTAGCCGACGGCGGAGGGCATGCGGCCGAGCAGGGTGGAGACCTCGGAGCCGGCCTGGGTGAAGCGGAAGATGTTGTCGATGAATAGCAGCGTGTCGGCACCTTCTTCGTCGCGGAAGTGCTCGGCGACGGTGAGGCCGGTGAGGGCGACGCGGAGACGGGCCCCTGGGGGCTCGGTCATCTGGCCGTAGATAAGTGCGGCCTTGGACTTCGAGAAGTCGTTGAGGTCGATAACGCCGGACTCCTGGAACTCGTGCCAGAGGTCGTTGCCTTCGCGGGTGCGCTCGCCTACGCCGGCGAAGACCGAGAAGCCGCCGTGCTGGCTGGCGACGTTGTTGATGAGCTCCTGAATGACGACGGTTTTGCCGACGCCGGCGCCGCCGAAGAGGCCGATCTTTCCGCCCTTCAAGAACGGCTGGATGAGGTCGATGACCTTGATGCCGGTCTCGAACATCTCTTCCTGGGTGGACTGCTCGTCGAACGCGGGGGCCTGCCGGTGGATGGGCATGTGGACCTTGGCGTTGACCGGGCCGAGCTCGTCTACTGGCTCACCGAGCACGTTGAGCACGCGGCCGAGGGTCTCGCGGCCCACGGGAACGGAGATGCCGGCGCCGGTGTCGATGGCCTTCATGCCACGCACCAGGCCCTCGGTGG
>DATAQX010000541.1:0-5475 GCA_036264455.1 Silvibacterium sp.
GCGACGCGACCTGCTTTTGTATCAATACTTGCTACGAATTGTTCTCGTCCAATCGCCGCTGCCAGTGCCTCCGTCGTTTTTGTGTCAACGCCTGACGCGCCAAACAGCACCGACCCGAGAATCGCCCTCCGTGCGCCGGCCTCTAGAAGCATCTTCGCCTGTTCTGCCGTGCGAATCCCGCCGCCCACCTGGCACGGCAGTCGCTTGGCGATCTTCGCGATCAGCGCGCCATTGTTGCCTTGCCGCATGGCGGCATCCAGATCGATCAGCTGAACAATTGGATAAGAGAAAAATCGCTCGATCCAATATTCGAAATCGTCAAAAGCGAGCTTGAGCTCCGCGCCCTGCACCAGCTGAACAATGCGGCCACCCATCAAATCGATCGAAGGAATCAGCAAGGCAGCCTCACTGCAACGCCATCCAGCGCAATCTCTTCTTTTAACGCCCGCGCGTCGGAAATGCCAAAGTGAAAAATACTCGCTGCCAGCGCCGCATCTGCCTTTCCACGCAAAAATACTTCCGAGAAATGTTTCGCGCTCCCCGCCCCGCCGGAAGCGATCACGGGAATTTGCACCGCCTCACTCACCGCGGCCGTCAGTTCGCAATCGAAGCCTGCCCGTGTACCGTCCGCGTCCATCGAAGTCAGCAGAATCTCGCCCGCGCCTCGCTGCTCGGCTTCGCGCGCCCAATCGAGAGCTTTTCGCCCGGTAGCCTTGCGGCCGCCCTCGACAAAAACCTCCGCGTCTACATCAGATCGCCGCGTATCTTCTATTCTTCGAGCATCGATGGCGACGATCACTGCTTGCGCTCCAAACCGCGCGCCGATCTCGTCAATGAGCTGCGGTCTGCGCAGTGCCGCGGAGTTCACACTAACTTTGTCCGCGCCTGCATCAAAAACCGCAGCGGCGTCGTCAAGCGTCCTCACACCACCCCCCACGGTGAAGGGGACGAACAATCGCTGCGCCGTGCGCCGCACCGTATCGAGCAGCGTGCCGCGACCTTCGTGTGTTGCAGAAATATCGAGCAAAACAATCTCGTCGGCGCCGGACTCGGCGTGCCGCGCCGCCAGTTCCGCAGGGTCGCCGGCATCGACGAGGTCGACGAACTGCACGCCCTTGACGACGCGGCCTCCGGTTACATCGAGGCAGGCGATGATTCGCTTGGTCAGCATCCCAGCTCCACAAAGTTGCGGAGAATACGCAACCCGACTAACCCGGATTTCTCCGGATGGAACTGTACTCCCATCACATTGCCACGCTCCGCCGCTGCCGTGAAGGCCTCGCCATATTCTGCAACTGCCACGGTGTCATGAATTACCGGAGCCCGGTAGGAATGCGTGAAATACACAAAATCCCCGGTCTCTACTCCGTTCAGCAGTCTCGACCCCTCCCGCACTGTCAGCGAATTCCATCCCACATGCGGCACTTTCTTCCCCGCAGAAAACCGGTAGCAAGTCGCATCGAAAGCCGCCACTCCCCGGCTCTCAGGAGCCTCCGTACTTCCGCGAAAGAGCCACTGTAATCCCACGCAAATTCCAAGAAACGGAGTGCTCTGCGCAATTCGCTCCTCCATTGCCTGACGCAATCCACGCTCTTCCAAAAACGCCGTGGTCTGGAAGTGCCCCACACCCGGAAGCACAATTTTTTCCGCGTGCCGCACCGCATCCGGATCTTCCGTCGCTTCGACGTCCGCGCCTGCGGCTCGCAACGCCTTCATCACCGACGCTAGATTCCCCGCCTTGTAATCCACCACTACAATCACAACAGGCCTTTCGTGCTGGGCAGCATCTCGCCCAGCTGCTTGTCTCTGGAACATGCCACGCGCAGCGCCCGCGCGAAGGCCTTGAACAATGCCTCAATCTTGTGGTGGCTGGATCGTCCATACATCGTCTTCACGTGAACATTCGCCCGCGCTCCGCGCGAAAATCCCTCGAAGAAATCTTCCACAAGCTCAGATTGCAGATCTCCCACCAATCGCGTCTTCACCTTCGTATTCACCACACACGCCGCGCGGCCGCTCAAATCGATTGCTGCCAGGCCAAGCGTTTCATCCATCGTCATGAGGAAATACCCCGCCCGTAAAATTCCGCGTTTATCCCCCAGCGCCTCGTTTACGGCCTCGCCCAGCGCGATGCCCACGTCTTCTACGGTGTGGTGTTGATCCACATCCAGATCACCTTTGCAGCTCAACTCTAGGTCGAACGCCCCATGCCGGGTAAACAACTCCAGCATGTGATCGAAGAACCTGATCCCGGTCGACACCGCGTACCGGCCTGAGCCTTCGATCGTCAGGCGTAGATGAATCTCCGTCTCCGCTGTTTTACGATCGATCGTCCCCGTTCGCTTTCCGGTTCGCCTTTGCACTTTCGCCTTCGTCACTCGGCTTCTCCCATCCATTCGATCTCGCGGAGGCTCTCTTCCATCGCCTGCACTCCGCGTTGCATATGCTGCCGGGTGCCGATGGTGATGCGCACGCAGCCATCGCACCCCGGATCGGACGAACGGTCTCGCACCAGCACGCCGCGCGCACGCATCGCCCGGCAAAACTCTGCGTGGAGCGGCCCAATTCGCGTCAAGACAAAGTTCGCTTCGGACGGCCAGTACCGCACACTCATCCGATCCAGCGCTGCCGTCAATTCGCCGCGCGCGGCCAGAACCTCGCCCACATACCAATCAACGTAAGCCCGATCGTCCAGCGCCGCAGGCAAACAAGCCAGCGCCAGCGAGTTCACGCTGTACGGTGAAATCACCCGCCGCAGCCACTGCATCTGTTCTTCACCTGCGGCAAGCACGCCCAGCCGCAGCCCTGCGAGTCCATACACTTTGGAGAATGTGCGTGCCACGATTACATTTGGCACGCGCCCTACCAAGTTCATTACGGTATGACCATAAAAGTGAAAATATGCCTCATCCACCAGCACCATCGCCTGCGGCGCCGCCTCGATCACACGCAAGATATCTTCACGTCGCACAGCCTGCCCTGTCGGGCTATTGGGATTGGCGATCGCAATTACCTTGGTTGCCGGCGTGATCTTCGCCAGGAGGGCGTCAAGAGGGAAGCGAAAGCCATCATTCGCCTGCACTTCGACAAGCCTCGCGTCTGTTGCAGAGGCGTACACGGCGTACATCGAATATGTCGGTACGGGCAACAGCATCTCGTCGCCCGCGCCCAGGTAGGTCTGGCAAAGTATGTGAATCGCCTCGTCCACGCCATTCGTCAGCAGCACCTGAGCGGGCTTTAGATTGAGGTGCCCGGCAATCAGGCCCTCCACCGGCTCGCGCTCCGGATACATTGTCAACTCAGCGCGCGAGATCTGACCCAGCGCTTCGAGGACGCGCGGCGAACAGGCGAGGGTGTTCTCGTTGAAGTCCAGTCGCAGCCCGCTGCGATCGCCCAGGGGCGGATGATACTCCTTCATGCGCCGAATCAGCTCGCGCGGTTCCGGCCTCAGCGTATTCACGCTATTCATCGGATCCTCGCTCATCGACAACGCGTTCATCGGCGCCGCGCACCCGAATCGCTGCTGCATGACCGCGTAACCCCTCGGCCTCAGCCAGCGCAATCGCTGCGGGACCCAGTTGTCGCAGCCCCTCGGGCTTGTACTCCTGCACGGTTACGATCTTCACAAAGTCCATTACGCTCAACCCACCGCGCACCCGCGCCAGCCCACTGGTCGGCAGCGTGTGATTCGGCCCCGAAACGTAGTCTCCCAGTGGTTGTGCGGAATAGCGCCCAACAAACACCGACCCTGCATTCTTCACCCACGCCAGATCGGCGTCGCTGTCCACTGTCAAGTGCTCAGGAGCTAGCTGGTTCGTAATCTCTCGTGCTTCCTCCACCGTCGCCGCTACAATCGCCAGGCCATTACGCGCCATTGCCTCAGCGGCAATCGGGTTAGAGCGCACTCGCCGCTTTATCTCCGAAACCACGGTTCGTGCAAGTGCAACCGTACTGGTTACGAATACTGCGAGCGCATCGGGATCGTGCTCCGCCTGCGCAACCAGATCTGCCGCGATCAACGCCGCGTCGCCGTCCTCGCTGGTCACGACAATCTCTGTCGGCCCGGCGAGCATATCGATCGCGCAATCGAAGGCCACCAGCTTCTTGGCCGCCGTCACAAAAGCATTACCCGGGCCAACCACTTTGTCCACGCGCGCAATGCTCTCGGTTCCATAGGCCAGTGCCGCGATGGCCTGCGCGCCGCCCATTCGATAAAACTCGGTCACTCCCAGCATCGCCGCGGCCGCCAGGGTTTCCTTCGCAGGCCGGGGAGACGCCACAACGATCCGCTCCACGCCTGCCACCTGTGCGGGAATCACGGTCATGAGCAGCGTCGAGGGTAGCGGATACCGGCCACTCGGCACATAACAGCCCACGGCAGAAACAGGACGAACACGCTGCCCTACAGTCACACCTCGCGCCGGAGCATAATCCCATTCCTTCGGACGCTGCCGCTCGGCGAAGACGCGGATGTTCTTAGCCGCGATTCTCAGAGCACGTCTCAGGTCGACTGGAGTGGCCTCTCGCGCAGCCCAGATCTCACCGGAGGAAATACGTAACGGTGTCTGTGGCGAAAGAGAATCGTACATTACGGCATAGCGGCGCAGCGCTAGATCGCCACCCTTGCGAACGCCTTCAACAATGCGCCGCGCAGCAGGCAGCGCGCGCTCATACGTCGAGCTCCGCCGCGCTGTCAGCTCGGCGATTCGCGCCTTTGCACCTCGCCCCGTTGTCGTGATCAGCTTCATGGCCTATAGCACTACCTTGTTCAGCGGATACTCCACGATCCCCGTCGCCCTTGCCGCCTTCAGCTTCGGAATCACATCGCGCACGACACCCTCTTCAAGGATGGTATTCAGCGCCACCCAGCACGGGTCGGACAATGCCGATACGGTGGGAGAATTCAGCGCGGGCAGCACCGCCAGCACTGCCGGGAGATTCGCCTTCTCCACATTCAGCATCAACCCCACCTGGCCCTGCGCGGAGATGGCCGCATTCAGCATCAACGCCAGGCTATCGATTTTGTGCTTCTTCCATGCGTTTTCATAGGCCGCACGATTTGCAATCAGATGCGTCTCGCTCTCCATCACTGTGTCGATAATCCGCAGCCGGTTGGCCCGCAGCGAGCTACCCGTCTCCGTCACTTCCACAATGGCGTCGGCCAGCATGGGAGGCTTCACCTCGGTTGCGCCCCAGCTGAACTCCACCTTCACCGAAACATTTTTTGCGGAAAAATATCTCTTCGTAACCTCTACCAGCTCCGTCGCAATGATCCTGCCCCCCAGGTCCTCCGCCTTTTCAAACGGGGAATCCTCGGGTACGGCCAACACCCAGCGCACCTTCGAGCGGCTCTGCTTGGCATAGGTCAGGCTGGCCACGCTCTTCACGTCCAACGCGCTCTCGACCACCCAGTCGATGCCCGTCAGCCCTGCGTCCAGAACACCGTGATCCACATACCGCGCCATCTCCTGCGCG
>DATAQX010000557.1:0-19478 GCA_036264455.1 Silvibacterium sp.
AGCTGCGCATAGTGATAGGTCGGCAGCGCGGGTGCGATGCGTTGCATCCAGTGCGGCAGCATAGCCAGCGGCATCCAAAGGCCGGATAGGAACGACATCGGCAGATAGATCATGTTGATGATCCCCGGCGCCGCATTGGCAGGCATCCATAGTGCGAGCAGTAGTCCCATGCTGGCAAAGGGAATCGCGCCGGCCAAAGTGATTCCTATCAGCTTCGCACCTTCCGCGGCACTCATGGTTACACCGCCGAGCGTCACACCGATGGTAATAAGCAGGGCCACGATAATGAGAGCGAAGATAGCGCATGAAACCGTCTTCGCCGCCAGATACGCCAGCCTCGGCATGGGACTGGCCTGCTTTAATTCCAGCCATCCCTGCACGCGTTCTGCTGCAATCCCCGCACCTAGCCCGAAGAGCGACGCGCCTACCATCCCGAAACAGCTGTAACTGGCGAGAAGATAGCGGGCAAAATCGGTGTGACGATTGGCTACGCCAAAGAGCAGGTAAAACATCACCGGAAAACCGATCACGGAGAGCGAAAATGCGCGCAGCCGGAGCATCTTCAGGAACTCGTAGCGAATCTCCTGCTTCAGGACGTGGGCGTAGTAGCGAAAGCCCAGGGATTGCGGACGCGCAACGGCAGCTGCAGTAGCCATAACATTTGTCTCCTATGTAACAGATGAAGCTACAAATTCAATTCGCTTTGCGGTCTGAACTCTGTGCATCAGAAGCGGTAAGGGCCAGAAACGCATCTTCAAGCCCCGGTGCTGATACTTCCAGGCCGCTGAGCGTTACATCTCGCAGCAGCATTTCCCGCAGGACTCTCTCCGCATCGCTTGTCGTAATGATCACGGCTTCGCGATCGCGCTCCACGTTGGCAACCGAGGGCAGGGTCAACAGGAACGGCTCCTCAAGCTGCGTAATGCACCGGATGCGGCGTCCGCTGACGCGGTGTTTGATCTGCGCAGGAGTGCCTTCAGCCATCACCTTGCCTTTGTTGATCACCACTACGCGGCTGGCCAGCATATCCGCTTCCTCCAGATAGTGCGTCGTCAGCAGAACCGTCTTCCCCTGCGCGGCCAGGTATCGAACCTGCTCCCACAGCGCCCGCCGCGATTCGATATCCATGCCCACCGTCGGCTCATCGAGAAAAATCAAATCAGGATTTCCCGCCATCGCCAGCCCAAACAGCACGCGTTGCTTTTGTCCGCCCGAGAGTTTGCCGTAGAAACGATTTTCCAGCCCTTCCAGCCGTGCAATGCGAACGATCTCTGCCGCCGGCAGGGGATTCGGATAGTAGCTGCGAAACCAATCGATATGTTCGCGAACGCGGAGTGTTTCCGGAACCCGGGTCACTTGCAGCATCGCTCCAATGCTGCTGCGGGCGGCTGCGTCGCGGGGATCGCGCCCCATCACCCGCACGCTGCCTGAGGTCGGCGCGATCAGTCCGAGCAGCAGACGAACCGCCGTTGTTTTTCCTGCGCCATTCGGCCCCAGCAGCGCAACCACTTCGCCGGGATAGAGATTCAGTGTCAGGTTGTCGAGTGCCGTCGTCTGACCATAGCGCTTGGTCGCAGAATGAAGACGAGCAATGGGGCTTCCAACACGTGAAGGCGCCGGAAAGGGAATCGTGAGAGGCTCGAATTGAAGTCCTGATGCGAATGCCGATGCTGACATGCCATCTCCTTTGTCACAATCAGCATCGCTCTGAACCAAATGCGCCGGCAGTGGAGTCTGTCACCAATCGAAGATGACAGATGTCATGGCACGCCACTGCGGCATTTGGCCCTGCAATCTCAAGTCTTGTTTAAAGATCAGAAGTCTCAGTGTTTCTGGGGCAGATTCGCGCGAATGAGCTCTGAGAAGTTCGGACTGTCGCCGGCAGCTTGCGCGGCGGCATTGATCCACGAACGCTGGCGAAGTTCTTTAAACGGTATGGTCGCGTTCAGAAAGCCTCTGGTGTAGAGATAGCTGGCCATGAATCCGTTGAGAAAATAACGGATATTGAATCCGGTCGGCCCGCCAATGGCGCGCGCATAGCGCACGATATTGACCGTGCAGCTGCTGTTCAGCAGGTGATACCATTCCGCCCGATCTGCGAGTTCGTTGATCCTATCGAGATAGATCAGGAAAAGCCCGCGTGCACTGGCCTGCGATATGTAGAGGTGGTAGAGATACACATCCTCGTGCCGATAGTTCGTGCGCACCCGCACCAGGTCTCGTTCATCGCCCACCACGTAGATCAGCTCGAATTTCTTGAACATCGAGCCAATCGGATCGAAACCCTCACCCACTTCCGGCCTCGTTTCAATCGAGACGCAGAGAGGAGGCGCATTATCGAAATTGAACGTCAGGAAAGTATGCCCCACCGGTCCCCGCATCCAGAAGGACATGAAGAAATCGATCGAGGTCAGATGGGAGACCTGCATCTCGCGCTCTTCCCATCGCGGCGTGAAATCGGTAAGGCTGCGATACTCGAAATTGCGGACGCCCGTGATCCGCACCCGGTCTCCATCGATGAAGGCCCGCGGCATCACCGCCACGTCTGGCTGCCAGTTACGATCATGAGAAGGCTTCAGGGCGATGAACCAGGCCAGTACCGAGAGAAAGAGAATCGCAAAGAGCAGGTACATGCGCCGTCGGCGCGCCCACCAGAAGACCCAGATGCCGAATGCGAGAAAAGCCAGCGCCAGCACCACCTGCATCCACGGCCATCGAAGACTCGGATAATAAATCGCCAGTGTTGCCCAAGCGATAAGCAACACACGCGCGATGTATCTCAATCCGGTAAATAGCCAGCGGCCAAGCGTCAACAACCAGCGCCAAAGCTTGTCGAGCCAGGATGTCAGCAGCTTAATCGGGCGCGATTCCTTGAGCGTCATCAATGGGTGTCAGTGACAGTGGTCCATCAGTATCTGATTTTCGTAAAGGTACAAGAATGCGATATTGACCCGCAAGTCAGCGCGCCATCAATGTTGTGAAGGCATCGGCAGGCCCGCGCGAATGCGTTCGGAGAAGTCCGGACTATCCCCTGCAGCCTGTGCCGCCGCATTGATCAGCGAACGCTCGCGAAGTTCTCGAAATGGCATGCTCGTGTCCAGCAGGCCCAGGCTGTAGAGCCATCGATCCACCCAGCCATTGAGAACAAAGCGAATATCAAATCCTCCCGGCTTGCCGACGGCCCTTGCATAACGCACGATGTTGAGGGTGCAGTTGTTGCTCAGCAGGTGATACCACTCCGGATGGTCGGCGAGTTGATTGATCCGGTCAAGGTAAATAAGGAAAAGTCCCCGCGCGCTCGCCGCAGATGTATTGATGCGGTACATAAACACGTCCTCGTCCCGGTGATTGGTGCGCACCCCCACCACGTCCTGTTCGTCGCCCACCACATAGATTAACTCGAACTGCTTGAACATCGACGGGATCGGCGAGAAGCCGTCACCCTTCACCGGTCGCGCTTCGATGGACATGCACAGGGGAGGTGCGTTATCGAAGTTGAAGCTCAGAAAGGTGTGCGCCACCGGTCCCGGCATCCAGTAGGACACAAAAAAATCTATCGAGGTCAGGTGCGAGACCTCGACCTCGCGTTCTTCCCATCGGGGCGTGAAATCCGTTCTGCTGCGGTAGTCGAAATTTCGGACGCCCGTAATCCTTACCCGGTCTCCATCGATGGTCACCCGCGGCATCACCGCCACGTCTGGCCGCCACTCACGATCATGCGTAGGCCGGATGGAAACAAACCAGATCAGCACAACGAGAAACAGGCCCGCAAAAACCAGATACATGCGCTGTCTGCGCGCCCACCAGAAGACCCAGATGCCGAACGCCAGGAAAGCCAGCGCAAGCACTATTCTTAGCCAGCCCCACGGAAGAGGAGAGTAATAAAGCGCCAGGCTCGCCCAGCCGATGAGCAGCACCTTGCAGAGAAACCAGACCGCGATCAACAGCCAGCGGAGAAGCCAGGAGAGCCAGACTACCAGAGGTTCATTGTGGCGCGATTCCGAGGATGTCATGGGCAGGCCAGACGATTTCCATCAGTTATCTGAATTTCGCAAAGGTACAAGAATCTGATATTCCAGCGCAAGCCTCGGCAGCCCTATCGAGCTTCGAGGAAATTACCGTAGCCGACCACAACAGTAGACGCTATGAGCAGGAAGAGTCCACACGTAACGAGTAATTTTGTTCGTCTGCTGGTATCGCGCCATTCCTTGAGCGCGATTCCCCACAGCGTGGCAAAGATGATGATGCTGGCCATGTGCAGCGTCCAGCTGGAGAAGTCATACTTGCCCATCAGCGTCTGGCCCATCGAGTAGAAAAAAAACTGGAAGTACCAGATGACGCCGGCCAATGAAGCCAGAAGATAGTTGCTCATGAGTATTTGCGGTCTCAGGCGCGCTTCAGGGCTGAACGCACGCGGATCAGCTTCCGTCAGCGTCTGCCCAGTCGCAGCCGAAGCACCCATAGGATTGATGCCCGGGGCTCCCAGGAACTGCTTCGCGGAACGATTACGGACGATGAGAACCGTCGACCAGAGAAGATTGGTGAAAAATCCGCCCCACAGAACAACGACAAGCACCGGAAGATTTTGCCAGAGGTCGGCTCGTCCATTCCACTCGAGTTGCGCCCGCGCAATGACCGCGATGCCTTTGCCGGCGGCCAATCCATACGCAAAACAAGCACTCATAATGCCTGCGAAAACGGCGACTGCAAGCCCTTTGCCGAAGGAGTAATCACGCTCGCCCAGTGCCGCTTTTTCCTCAGCCGGAACTTCCTTTTCCTTGTAGTAACCGGCCAGGCCATTGACGGCAATCGCGACCATGCAGATGGCCACTCCGAGCAGAATCACCTGGCCTCCGGTTTGTTGCGAGATCGCAACAATCTGTCCACTGAAAATCGGCGGCATGAGCGTGCCGAAAGCAGTGCAGAAACCGAGAGCAATGGCATATCCCAGAGCGATGCCGAGATACCGTATCGCGAGGCCGAAGGTGAGTCCGCCGATGCCCCAAAGCGCTCCCCAGATGGCGGTACGCCAGAGCGTCGCAGTCGGAGTCGCATGCAGCACCGCAGCCAGATCGGGAAGCAGCAGGGAAGCCAGCACAAAGGGCGCGACGATCCACGCGGCGAATCCCTGAATGATCCAGTAGATCTCCCAGGACCAGCGTTTAATGGGCCGGAAGGGAATAAAATTGCTGGCTGAGGCCAATCCGCCAATCCAGTGATACACGACGCCAATCAGCGGATTCGGCCCCAAGGTCACCTCGTTGCTCTCGAAAACGGCTCTATCGGAGATAGCCGGACGAGGCTTAGTCATGCTAACCCAGACATTTATCAGGATGAAATAGAATTTCTATTGAAAGATGCCTGAACCGGCAACTACACTTCGGTGTCATGGCATCCCCGAAGGGTCGAGATGGACATGGACGACGCAGTCCTCGAAAAAGCGATGGCCGCCCTCGAGAACCTGAAGATCGAAATCCCTTCCTGGGGCTTTGCGAATACCGGAACCCGCTTCGGCAAGTTCCTCCAGGCCGGAGCCGCCACCACACTGGAAGAGAAGTTCGCGGATGCTTCCCAGGTGAATACCCTTACCGGCATTACTCCCACATTGGCTCTGCACGTGCTATGGGACCTCCCCGTGGGAGTTAACGATGCGGGCACGGTCAAGCGCCTCGCAGCGAAGTATGGTGTGCAGCCGGGATCGATCAATCCCAATCTGTTTCAGAACCAGGAGTACAAGTTCGGTTCCATCTGCAACCCCGATCCCGCAGTCCGGCGCAAAGCTCTCGATCATCTCATCGAATCCGTTGAAATTGCGAAAGCGCTCGGATCAAGAGACATTTCATTATGGATCGCAGACGGATCGAATTATCCTGGCGCACAAAGCATCCGTAAACGTATTTCCTGGCTGGAAGAAGCCCTGACCACTGCTCACGACAAACTCGATACCTGCCAGCGGCTGTTAGTTGAATACAAACCTTTCGAGCCCGCCTTCTACCACACCGACATAGCCGACTGGGGGATGGCGGCACACCTGGCGCAAGCCGCCGGATCGCAGGCGCGCGTTCTTGTAGACACTGGACATCATTATCAATCACAGAATATCGAGCAGATCGTTGCGTGGCTCATGCATCTTCGCCTTCTCGGCGGCTTCCACTTCAACGACCGCCGCTATGCTGACGACGATCTGACCATCGGATCGATCGACCCCTACCAGGTGTTTCGCATCTTCCACGAGATATTCAACGAGCCGGATGCGGCCATTGCCGCTGACGTGGCCTACATGATCGATCAGAGCCACAACATCAAAGGCAAGATGGAAGCTATGGTCCAGACAGTTGTGACCGCTCAGGAACTGTTTCTTAAGGCGGCTCTGGTCGATCGCAAGAAGCTGGCAGAACTCCAGTCCGAGACGAAGACCGTCGACGCTGAGGAGTGTCTTCGCTCCGCATTCTGGACAGACGTGCGCCCGATATTGAGAGAGTGGCGTCGCAATCGCGGCCTTCCCCAGGAGCCACTCGAGGCTCTTCGCGAGAGCGGCTATGTACAGCGAATCGAGGACGATCGCCGGGAGCGAAACGCAATGTTATCGGTAAGTTATGCGTGATATCTGCTGCAATAAGAACATAAATGCCCTATTGGTAATCGAGCGATGACGCGTACTAAAGCCAGTACGGTCCTAAAATTTATATGGGGAATAACTACCAACAGGAAATGAGGAAGCATGTCAGTCATTGCCGAGTCGAAGAGTCGATTTCATCTCCAGTACCTCGAAGATCTCTGGGACGAAAGCCTCGCCGCGGGAATGGACGAGCCGGAGTTGCTGCGTTATCGCTCGAACCTGCTCGGATCGGACCTGCGCATCACCAACTTCGCAGGCGGCAACACTAGCTCAAAGATCGAGATGGCCGATCCGCTGACCGGCAAAGATACTAGCGTCCTCTGGGTGAAAGGAAGCGGCGGCGATCTGGGCAGCATACGTCGCGCCGGTTTTGCGACGCTGTATCTTGACAAGCTGCTGGCGCTCGAAAAACTCTATCGTGGCGTCGAGTTCGAAGACGAAATGGTGGAGTATTACCCGCTCTGTACCTTTGGCCTGAATCCGGTAACGGCCTCAATCGATACACCGCTGCACGGCTTCCTGCCGTACCGGCACGTCGATCATCTCCACCCGGACTGCGCGATTGCGCTCGCCGCTGCCGCCAATGGGCGCGACAAGATGGAAGAGTTCAATCGCATCTTCGGTCATAAGCTGGTGTGGCTCGCCTGGCAGCGCCCCGGATTCGAGCTCGGAATGATGCTGAAGAAAGCCGTCGAAGAGCAGCCTGATTGCGACGGAATCGTTCTAGGCGGACACGGACTATTTGCCTGGGGCGATACGCAGCGCGAATGCTACGCCAACACCATTTCCATCATCGATCAGCTGACCATATACATCGAGAAACATCTCGACAATAAAGGCAGCCGCATTCTCGGCGGTCAGCAGCATGCGTCCCTGCCCAACAGAAAGGAGCTCGCGCTGGAGATATTGCCATTCCTGCGCGGCCGGGTTTCAGCGCAGCGACGCCTCATCGCTAACTACTCAGAGCTCCCGGAAGTCCTCGAGTTCGTTAATTCCGCCGATGCAGAGAAGCTGGCCTACCTCGGCACCAGCTGTCCGGATCACTTTATCCGCACCAAGATTCGTCCAATGTATGTTGCCTGGGAGCCCGATAGCGGAATCGATGAGCTGAAAAAGTCCATCGAAGCGCGGCTCGCTGTCTATCGTAGCGAATACGCGGAATACTACAACAGGCACGCTGAGCCCACATCGCCTGCGATGCGTGACCCGAATCCGACAGTGGTCTTGATTCCCGGCATAGGCATGTTTAGCTTCGGCAAAAACAAGCCAGAGGCGCGAATAACGGGCGAGCTCTACGTAAATGCCATTCACGTAATGAAGGGAGCGGCCGCGCTGGAAGAGGGTCCGCGGCCTGCGAGAGTGCCGCAGTGCGGAGCGGACGCGCTCATCGAGGCCTTCCAGGTTTACAGCAACTACGTCGCGCTCCCCGCCTCGGAGGCCTACCGCATCGAATATTGGCAACTCGAAGAGGCCAAGATCCGTCGTCAGCCAGCAGAGAAAGAGCTAAGCCGTCAGATCGCCCTGATTGTCGGTGGCGGAAGCGGGATAGGGCGCGAGGTTGCACTCCTCGCCGCTGAGCGGGGCGCGCACGTGGTTGTCGCGGACCGGGATCACGAGAGCGCTGCCCGTGTTGCCGGCGAGGTAAGAAAGATCAGCGGCAGGGAAAGCGCCGCCGTCTCACCGGTTGATATCAGAAGTCGCGACTCGATCCGCGAAGCCATGCGGCATACTGTGGCCGAGTTCGGAGGCGTTGATATCCTCGTGAACACCGCGGCTCTTTTCCCTTCGTCGCCGACCGGGGAGATATCCGACGCGCAATGGGCGCTCACACTCGAGGTGAATGTGACCGCCAACTTCCTGCTGGTCGAAGAGATCGGCAGGCTGCTGCGCGATCAGGGACTGGCGGCGAGTATCGTGCTCACCAGTTCAGCGAATGCAGTTGTTCCAAAGCGTGGCAGCGAGGCGTATGACGTAAGCAAGGCTGCGCTCAGTCATCTCATCCGTGAGCTTGCCGTTTCGCAGGCGCCAAACGTCCGCGTCAACGGCATCAGCCCGGCGACTGTAGTGAAGGGCTCGACAATGTTCCCGCGCGATCGTGTTGCCGCATCGCTGAAGAAATACAACATTTCTTACGACGAGAGCATGACCGACGATCAGATGCGCGACCGTCTGGCCGCCTTCTATGCCGAGCGCACGCTGACACATCAGCCGATCGATCCGCGCATCTGTGCCGAGGCGATCTTATTTCTCGCTGGACCAAAGGCTCCCTGCACCACCGGGCACCTCATTCCAGTGGATGGCGGATTGGCGGATGCATTTCTTCGGTAGTCGGAGTTGAATCGAGCTCGAATCAAGGTCTCCTCGCATGCCCGGCAGCGATCCTCCCAATCTTGTTGCAATCGATTTAGGCGCGGAAAGCTGCCGTGTTTCCTTGCTGCAATGGACGCGCCATACGCCGCACATCGAAGTGATTCACCGCTTCAGCAATGCTCCGCTAACAGTCGGCGAAGAGCTCCGCTGGAATTTCAGCCGCATTCTCTCCGGGATTGAAGACGGACTAACTCGCTGCGCGCAAAAAACGTCAGCTCCCATCTCTGCAATCGGCGTTGACGGCTGGGCTGTCGACTATGTTCGCCTCACGGAGAATGGGCTGCCTCTCGCTCAACCGTTCTGCTATCGCGACACCCGGACGGAAGCAGTCGAAGCGGAGTTGATGCAACGTTTGTCCGTCGAAGATCTATTTGCTCTGAGTGGGGCGCAGCCGCTGCGCATCAATTCGCTGTATCAGCTCATGGCAGATGAAGCAGCAGGAATTCCCACCGAAGCCCGCTGGGTGAACCTGCCCGAATATGTTCTCGCGCGGCTCGGCGGCCGAATCGTCGCCGAGTTTACCAACGCCACGCACACAGGTCTTGTCGATATCGCGACGCGCAACTGGTGTCCTCAGATATTCGACCTCTGCGGACTGAGCCTTCAGGCTGCGCCCGAACTTGTCCTGACCGGCTCTCAGATCGGAAATATCGAAGGCTCGCTTCGAGGTCTGCCGGCTTTCCATGAAACCCACCTCATCGCACCCGCCTGCCACGACACTGCTTCTGCGGTAGCCGGCATCCCGATCGACGGAGACGACTGGGCATACATCAGCTCTGGCACGTGGTCGCTTGTTGGCGCCTTGCTCGACCATCCCATCAAAACAGCTGCCGCTTGTGCGGCAGGATTTACAAATCTCGGCGCGGCCGGCGACTGCATCTGCTTCCACAAAAACGTGAACGGCATGTGGCTCTTGAAGCAGACGCTGCACCAGTTGTGCCCCATCGACAATCCCTGGCCAATGCCGGAGTTGATAATGGCAGCCGAACAACTTGACCCTCCACAAGGTCTTCTCGACGTGGACGACCCCGCGCTCCTGGCCCAGGGCGACATGCCATCGCGCATCAATGCTCAGCTCAAGCGTCGCGGACTCACGCCAATTGAGGAGCATCCTTCGTCCATGCCCCGGTTTGCCAGCCTCATCTTTCATAGCCTTGCTCACCGGTATGCTATGGTGCTTGCGGGTGTTGGAGAGCTTACCGGCAAGCGTCTTAAGCGCCTCGCGATTGTGGGAGGAGGAAGCCTGAATCAATTTCTGAACAGGTTGACAGCCGAAGCAACGGGACTGGAGCTATGTCGCGGCGCAGTCGAGAGTTCGACAATTGGGAACTTTGCGATTCAGCTCGCTGCCCTTGAAGGCGCGACCAACTCACGAAGCAGGATCGCACACTGGGCGAAGCTGCTGACCTTGCCGGACCACTGCTGACATGCGCATATCTCTGTTCATCACGTGCTACAACGACACGCTCTTTCCGGCAACGGGCAAGGCCGTGGTAACTCTTCTAGAACGCCTGGGGCACAAGGTGGATTTCCCTCTGGAGCAGACTTGTTGCGGTCAGATGCACTTCAATACAGGATATCGTCGCGAGGCCTATCCGCTCGCCAAGCGCTTCCTTTCGATATTCAGGGATGCGGAGGCGGTCTGTATTCCTTCCTCCTCCTGTGTGGCGATGATCCGCGACTACTACCCAGCGCTCGCGCGTGAAAACAACGACGAAGAGATGGCTCAGGGAGTAGACAGCCTGCTGCCCCGGATCTTCGAATTCGCCGAGTTGCTCACCGACCGCCTGCAACTCGAAGACGTGGGCGCATACTTCCCGCATCGCGTTACGTATCACGCCAGCTGCCACGGCCTGCGCAGCCTTCATTTGGGCGACAAGCCTCTGCGCCTGTTGAGAAACGTGCGCGGAATCGACCTGGTTGAGTTGCAGGACGTAGATCGTTGCTGTGGTTTCGGCGGCACCTTTGCCGTGAAGAACGCCGAAGTCTCAGCGGCCATGCTCGACGAAAAAATGCAAGCCGTCCTGAGCACTCGTGCCGAGGTCTGCACAGCCTGCGACAACTCCTGCCTCATGCACATCCAGGGCATGTTGCATCGCCGGCACGCCGGCATTCGCGCCATGCATATAGCCGAAATTCTCGCTGCCGGGGCCGATCGATGAGTCTCGTAACGCTCGATCCACGCATAGCAGCCCCTTTTCCCAAGGCGGCGGCGGAGCTCTTGCACGATACGCAGCTTCGCAGAAATGTGGCGCATGCAACGGATGTGATCCAGCGCAAACGCGCGGCCGTCGTCGCAGAGAAAGAGGACTGGCAGCCGTTGCGCGATGCGGGCGCGGCCATTCGCAAAGAGGTTTTGCAGCATCTCGACACGTACCTTGAGCAGTTCGAACAGCAGTTCGTCAAGGCAGGTGGCCATGTTCACTGGGCGGCCGATACCGCTGAAGCGCAGCGAATCGTATTGGGTCTACTGCGCGAGGCGCAGGCCACCGAGATCATCAAAATCAAGTCCATGACCACGGCCGAGATCGAGCTGAATCGAAGCCTCGAGTCGAACGGTATCCGTGCCTATGAGACCGATCTTGCAGAACTGATCCTGCAGCTCGGAGCCGATCAACCCTCCCACATCATCGCTCCCGCTCTTCACAAGAATCGCCAGCAGGTGCGCGAGCTTTTCTCCCGCGAGATGCATCTGCCGGACCTGACAGACAACCCTCCCGAATTGACCGAGGCAGCTCGCCTTTACCTGCGGGAAAAATTCCTCAAAGTGAGGACCGCCGTATGCGGTGCAAACTTTCTCATCGCGGAAACCGGCTCAGTCTGCATCGTCGAGTCGGAAGGCAATGGACGGATGTGTCTCACTCTGCCCGATACATTGATCGCGATTGCCGGAATCGAAAAGATAATCCCTCGCTTCTCCGACCTCGAAGTGTTGCTGCAGACGCTCCCTCGTTCGGCTACCGGCGAGCGCATGAACCCCTACAACTCCATCTGGACCGGAGTTACACCGGGTGACGGTCCACAAAATCTTCACGTCGTGTTGCTCGACAATGGCCGCAGCAACCTACTCGCTGACGAAATGTCTCGTCAGACGCTCCAATGCATTCGTTGCGCGGCCTGTCTGAACACTTGTCCGGTGTATCGCCAGACTGGCGGCCATGCCTATGGCTCCGTTTATAGCGGACCCATCGGCGCAATTCTTACTCCACAGCTTTATCGCCTGGAGCACGCACAATCTCTGCCCTACGCGTCTTCGCTGTGCGGCGCCTGTTATGAAGTGTGCCCCGTAAAAATCAATATCCCCGAAGTTCTCGTCTACCTGCGATCGCGCATAGTGGATCGGAATCGAGGAAAGCTGACCTCTCTTTTCAATCAGGAACGCGCCGGTATGAAGATGATGGCCAGAATCTTTCTCAGCCGCGATCGATTTGAGAGGGCACAACGCACAGCGAGAGCACTCGAAAAGCCGCTTGTTCGAAACGATGGATGGATCCATTGGCTGCCCGGTCTCGCCGGGCGCTGGACGGCGGCCCGCGATCTGCAAGCCCTGCCCGCGCAGACCTTCCGCGAGTGGTGGCAGGAAAGGGGGAACAAGTGAGCCGCGAAGCTGTCCTCAATCGCGTGCGCTCGGCTTTAAGCAGCAGCAAGGCCAAATCTGTCGCGTCAGTGTCTGCTTATCGTCGCATCGGCATGCTGACAGGCGAGCAGAGGTTGCAGCTCTTCGAAAGCCGGCTCGATGAATATGGCGCACGCGTCTTTCGTTCCTCCGAACAGGATCTGCGGGAACGAATTGCCGCACTTCTGCTCGAAGCAAAGAAGCTGCACATGGTCCATCCCGTGGGCATTCCCGCAAACTGGCTCGACATGCGCATTACCTGGGTAGCGGATTCCAGCAATGCGTTGCCATACGCGCAGATCGAAGCATTTGACGGCGTATTGACCGGTGCCACCACAGCAGTTGCTGAATCAGGAAGCATCGTATTGCAGCACGGCCCCACCGAAGGCCGCCGTGCTCTCACGCTGCTGCCCGACTATCACCTGTGCGTCCTGTACGAGAACCAGATTGTCGAGACGCTTCCTGAATGCTTTGAACGGCTGAAGGGAAGCGCGACGCGGCCGACGACTTTCATCTCCGGTCCATCTGCTACTGCTGATATCGAAATGACGCGGATCAAGGGTGTTCATGGGCCTCGTTTTCTCGATGTCATTCTTGTCGCTCAATAGCCGGGCGGGTTTTCAATAGGGAATTGCTATAATCCGCGCAGTCGGGGAGGCAGGCCTTGCCGCAGCCAAAAATCAAACGGCTCTATCTCATACCGATCCTTTCCAAGGCGCTTGACGTACTGGAATTGCTGGAATCCGAGAAGAAGCCTCTTACGCTCGAGCTGATCTACCAGCGATCCGAGATATCGAAGACCAGCGTTTACCGCATCCTCAAGACATTCGTCCATCGTGGCTACGTGGCGCAGACGCAGGATGGCGCTTATCGATTGGTATCTCGTCCGAAGAAGATGCGCTTTGGTTTCGCAGGCCAGAGCGCGGAGATGCCTTTTTCTCAGGCAGTCACCAGCAGTCTTCGGGCGGCAGCAGCCTCGTCGGGAATTGAATTGGTGCTCCGCGACAATCGATATGACGCGGACGCCGCCCTGAAAAACGCAAAGGAGTTCGTCGCCGAAGGTGTCGATCTGGTCATCGAATTTCAAATAGAGGAGCATGTAGCTCCCTCGATCGCGCATATCGTTGCACGAGCCGGCATTCCGCTCATTGCCATCGATATTCCACATCCCCACGCAACTTATTTCGGCGTCGATAACTTCCAGGTTGGCTTCGAAGCCGGCGAATTGCTCGCTCAGCATGCAATTTCTAAATGGAAATCGAAAGTGGATTGGGTAGTAGGCCTCGATCTGGCTGAAGCCGGCTCCTTTGTGCAGAGCCGGATCACTGGGGCTTTCGTCGGTGTTCGCTCTCAGCTCCCGCACCTTGCACAGGAGTCGTACACTCGCCTCGATGGACGTGGCCTTCGCGAGACGAGCCAGCGTGTGCTTGGCGATTTCTTCAAAAAGCATCCGCGCTCAGACCGCATCCTGGTTGCGGCCGCAACCGACACCAGTGCGCTTGGTGCGCTGCAGGCAACCATAGATGGTCAGCGGGAAAAGAATGTTGCCATTGTTGGCCAGGATTGTATCCCCGAAGTACTGGACGAGATGAAAAAACCATTCAGCCCGATCATCGGTTCAATCTCACATCAGGTGCAGACCTATGGGCCCAGGCTCATTCAGCTTGGCGTGGCTATTCTGCGCGGACATGCCGTTCCGCCTTACAACTACGTGCAGCATCGAGCGGTAACTGCGGGCATGATGCAGGAGTGAGACGGATTGAACGCTGCATGTTCTTAACGTCTGTCGCTCTTCTGGTTAACTCCGGAACGTTCGCTGATCTAAGATGCTTGCTATGTACACCGCTGACAAAGCAAAAGAGCTTGCCGCACAGAAGAGCATGAAGTTCATCGAAGACGGCATGGTTGTCGGGATGGGTTCCGGCACTACCGCTACGCATTTCATCAAGTTACTGGGCGAGCGGGTGAAACAGGGCCTGAGGATTCGCGGTATTTCCTCTTCGCAGGCGAGCGCGGAGCTTGCCGCCTCTCTTTCGATTCCAGTGATTGATTTTCATACCTGCACTGAGATCGATGTAACCATCGACGGCGCGGATGAAGTCACTCATAAGCTTGAGCTCATTAAGGGTGGAGGCGGTGCTCTCCTCCGTGAAAAGATCGTAGCCAGCGCATCAAAACGCTTCATCATCGTGGCCGATTCGCGCAAACTCGTCAATCGGCTCGGAGCATTTCCCTTGCCGGTGGAAGTCATTCCGATGGCAGCGCCGTTGGTCGCGAGAAAGTTGCTGGAACTTGGCCTGCGTCCCACCGTCAGGCGGCTGGCTACGGGCTCCGAATTTATTACAGATGAAGGAAATTTAATCTTGGATTGTAAATGCCAGGAAATCGATGATCCGGATAAGCTTGCAGCTTCAATCCGTCAGATCGTTGGAGTTGTTGAGCATGGCTTATTTCTCAACATGGCAGACACAGTGCTTATCGCGAGCGACTCCGAGATTATTGAACTAACTAGGCCATTTAGCCGGTCCTGAGTGAGGCATCGCGATACGTGAGTGGGTGAAAAAAGTAACTCTTACGCCATTCACCGACATTTCACAAAGCCGTTTTAGACAATCCCTTACGTTTTAGACAATCCCTTAATTGATGTGTCTTGACCCGGCTCCTACTTCTTCCAGCAAGGTGTCCCTTGCCGGTGAAGCGACGCCGGAATGCTTGCCGCAGGAGGGATCGGGCCATTCGGCGGCAAGGCGGGTTAGTTCCACTGTTTCTTCTGATGACAGGTTGTCTGACCCAAAGACGCAGCAGGCTGCAGTACGCCAAATCAGTTTCAGATCAGTCCATAAAGTCGCACTTTGCATGTATTCCAGATCAAGCAGAGCCTTTCTGGGTTTAATGCAGGTCTCGTAAAACGCTTCGAGCTGATAGTGAGGAATTCCCGAGAGGATCTCCTCTTCATTGCGAAACAGCAGCGTCGCCATTCCCGTGATGCCAGGGCGATATGGCAGGTCCAGCCCTTCATGGTGCGGCAGTTTGGGGCGCGGTCCCACCAGGCTCATGTTACCTTGCAGCACATTCCAGAACTGCGGCAGCTCGTCGAGCTTAAAGCGGCGCAGAAATGCGCCAATCGGGGTAATGCGGGTATCGCCGCTCACCGTAATTGCAGGCCCTGGGGAATTCTCCACGCGCATCGAGCGAAATTTATAGAGCGTAAACTCTTCCCGGTTGCGGCCCGCGCGGCGTTGCCGGAAAAGGATGGGCCCCGGGGAGCTCGCAAGAACAAGAAGCATGATCAGAAACATTGGCGGAAGCAGAAGGATGAGGGCAAGCGCAGCAACCACGCTGTCAAAACCGCGCCGAGCGCCGGACACCACCCACGGGCTGGCATTTGCCAGCGCCTCCGCAGCATTGGACGCCTGTTCATAGACGGCCTGCTGAACGGTTGATTGCTGCACGCGGCTGTGCGCCAGGTGTGTCTGTTCTGTTCCGGCAAGGAGAGGGGGTACATCCGCCGTGTCAACTCTGTATTGGGGATCTACGATCGAATGTGCGCTCATAGGCGACGGTCCGGGTAACGTAGGATTTGCGAATCGATTAGAAGCAGAATCAGATCACCTCATTACTCGTATGTCAAAGATACGTAACTGAAAAAGTTATAGTTAAGATGTCTAATTACTACGGCAGGTTGGAGTATATCGGAAAAGGGAAGGACTGCAAAAAAAAATTGGGCCTCGCTTTTATGAGGGCCGGATTTGGGAAGCCATTTTCACTTTCGATCAGGAGCAGATTGGGATCTGTCCACGGTTCATTGAGGTCGCCTACCGGGTAACGTAATACCCGGAATTTGCTGCAACTGGACCGTGATATCCTGCTGGTGAAATGTAAGTTAACTTTGGGAACGTTCAGGAGACCCCGACACCCTGCGGAACCGGATCATCTGAAGTCAGCGCCCGCAGGACCCCTTTTGTATGTTGATGAGAAGAATTTTTCTGTTTGTTCTGCCGCTGTTGGCATTGGCGGTAACCCTGCACGCTCAAGATCAATCCTCTAGTGGCGTCCTTTCAGGGAATACTCAAGACCAAAACAGTACGGTCGACTGTACTGATCCGCTTTTGTCTGGTTCTTCACAATGCATGCAACAGAATCAGATGCGGGGGATGGGCACACAGCCCAGGAATCAAAACATAACTCCTGGAGCGCTGACAGGTACAGAGATTCCCGGAGAGGTTACATACAGAGACAACGGATCCCTGACGCAGCAGCTTCTTAATCGGAACCAGTCTCTGCGAAGCCCGCTTCAACCGGAGCTGCTCACTGAATTCCAGAAGTTTGTAGCCTCAAGTACTGGTCAGGTGCTGCCGATATTTGGCGCAGATCTCTTTCGCAATGTTCCGTCCACATTTGCGCCTCTGGATATGACTCCGGTGCCGCCGGACTATGTCATCGGTCCCGGCGATGAATTGCGAATCCGTGTCTGGGGTCAGGTGAACTTCAATGCGGACCTGCGCGTCGACCGGTCGGGCGAAATCTATCTGCCGCAGGTAGGGCGGATGCACGTCGCAGGACTCCAATTTTCCGCTCTGGACGCACACTTGAGGGAATCGATTGGCCGGGTCTACCGGAATTTCGACCTCACGGCGGATGTCGGACAGATTCGTGCCATTCAGGTTTATGTTGCAGGGGCAGCCCGGCGTGCGGGAGTCTACACCGTCAGTTCCCTAAGTACCTTGGTGGATGCCCTCTTTGCCAGCGGCGGTCCGTCTGTAGAGGGCTCCATCCGTCACATCCAGCTGAAACGAAGTGGCACCGTCGTAACGGATTTCGATCTGTATGCGCTGCTCGTTCACGGCGATAAATCTAAAGACGTGAAGCTGTTGTCCGAAGATGTGATTTTCATCCCGCCGGTTGGCCCTCAGGTTGCCGTAACGGGAAGCGTGCGAAGTCCGGCGATTTATGAACTGCTCGAAGGAGAAACGATCGGCAGCGCGTTGAAGAACGCGGGAGGCGCGTCTACTGTGGCCTCCGATGCGCGCGTTTCAGTGGATCGCACCGCGGATCACAAAAACCGGGAGGCAATGGAAGTTGCCATCGACACCGCCGGGTTGGCCACGCCCGTTGCCGGCGGAGATATCCTGCGCGTTCTCGCGATTGTTCCGAAGTACGAGAAGACGGTCACGTTGCGGGGCAACGCAGCAAATACCGGCCACTTTGCCTGGCATGCGGGAATGCGTCTGAGCGACCTGATTCCGGATCGCGACTCTTTGATCAGTCGCAACTATTGGTGGAAACGGGCACAACTGGGACTGCCCTCGCCGGAATTCGAGCCAGTGCCGGCTTTTTCCAATATGCGGCAGCCGTCAGCGCCAGTCGATCTTCCAAGACGGCAATTCCAGCAGTTCCAGCAGCAGCAACAACCCTATGGGCAGCGTGGCACGAACTTATCACCTGACACTTCGACTGTCGGAGAAGATCAGACGAATCCATACGGATTGTATCCCTATCCCGCAGGACAACAGCCAGAGCAGCAACCCGGACAACAGCCCGGCCAACAACCTTTTGATACTCAGAATCCTCTGTTGCAGAATCAGCGAACAGCCAGCAGCTCATCACTCGCCGCCCAGCAGTCTCAGTTGCAGACGCAAAACACGCCCGGGCAGCTTGAGCGTACCGATGTGCGTATCAGCGCACCGGAAATCGACTGGAACTATGCAGTCATAGAACGCCTGGACCACGACACGCTGAAGACCTCACTGATTCCTTTCGATCTGGGCAAGCTGGTCATGCAGCATGACCGGTCTCAGGACCTTGAACTACAGCCGGGCGATGTCGTGTCAGTCTTCTCGCAGGCGGATATCCATGTTCCGCTTGCACAGCAGACGAAGTATGTTCGCCTCGAAGGAGAGTTTGTCCACGCGGGCATCTACAGTGTGAAGCCGGGAGAAAGCCTGCGCGAGCTGGTTCAGCTCGCGGGCGGATTCAGCCCCAACGCCTATCTCTTTGGTTCGGAGTTCACGCGCGAGTCGACTCGTGTTGTCCAGCAGGCCAGAATCGATGAATATGTTCAGAATCTGGAGCTTCAGGTAACACGGGGAAATCTGGCTATGGCTGCTTCCCCTGTTTCGTCGGCTCAGGACCTTGCCAGTGGTGCCGCAACGCAGGCTAGTGGGCGTGAGCTTATATCGCGCTTGAAGCAGATCCGCGCCACAGGCCGGGTTGTGCTGGAATTCAATCCCACGAGCACTGGTCAGGCCATCGTGCCCGAGATTGCACTCGAGGATGGCGACCGCTTTGTTGTGCCGCCTGTTCCTGCCACGGTGAATGTAGTCGGCGCAGTGTATGACCAGAATTCCTTTTTGTACAAGCTATCCAAGCCCAGCGCCGCCTATCTGCATCTGGCTGGCGGTCCTAACCGGGATGCGGATAAGAAGCATGTTTTCATCATCCGGGCAGATGGCTCGGTAGTGAGCCGCCAAGCCGCCAGCGGGGTTTGGGGCAACACGTTTGATCAGCTGAAGATGAATCCAGGCGATACGATTGTAGTTCCAGAGAAGACCTACAACCGCTCTGCTCTGCGCGGCGTTCTCGATTGGTCGCAGCTGTTCTCGCAATTTGCGCTGGGGGCCGCGTCAATCGCTGTGATTGGAAAGTAAGCAGACCGTTGGCCGGCTCACTCCGGTTGCGTTCGCTGTAAACACGCCAGTATTCTCGATCCCATATACTGGCTCCGGCGTTTGCGCGCTGGAGCTTGCATCTTGAGAGAAGTGAACTGCCCGAAGCGGTCTGTCAAATTCTTCTGAAAGAGGGATGATCTATGCAACTCGGAATGGTGGGTCTTGGACGTATGGGAGCCAACATGGTCAAGAGGCTCATTCGTGG
>DATAQX010000560.1:0-3800 GCA_036264455.1 Silvibacterium sp.
TGGCGAACACAGCGCTCAAGCGCTACGGGCATGTGGATGAGGTGGCCGCCCTGGTGTCGTTCGTGGCCAGTCCGGAGGCCGCGTACATCACTGGAGCGAATCTGACCGTTGATGGTGGGACGAATGCCTGAATCAGCGCTCGCGGTCAGTGCACGGGACTGAAGAGAAGTATCCGTGCGAACGTGGTTGAGAGCCGATGAATCAGCGAAGTCGGCTCTTCTTTGGCGGCGGTGCTACACGCGTCTTGTTTGTTTAGCTGACAACGGATAGAAAAGACCATGACTACTACACTGCAAAACAAAACTGCGCTTGTGACGGGCGCATCAAGAGGAATTGGCCGCGCGACGGCAGTGGCGCTTGCTGGGGCCGGGGCGCACGTCCTGGTTCACTACGGTCGCTCCGCACAGGAAGCGGAATCTCTAGTCGCCGCGATCCAGGCGAACGGCGGACGCGCAGATGAAATTTCGGCGGATCTGGGAACTCCGGATGGCGCAGCGCTGCTCGCCCAACAGGTGCGCTCTATCGTCGGCGACCGATTGGATGTGCTCGTGCTCAACGCGGGTATCAGCAAGGCTGCACGCATTGCGGATTACACGGTAGAGGACTTTGACAACCTCTTTGCGACAAATGTCCGAAGCCCGTTCTTCCTCGTGCAGCAACTCCTGCCGGTTCTTGGTGAGGGTTCGAACATCATTGTGATCTCCTCCGTTGTAGCCCGAACGGTAGTGGGCAAGCCTGGTTTGGAAAATCCTTCAATTCTTGCTTACGCCTCTACCAAAGGAGCATTAGAGACTCTGGTCAGGAACTGGGCCGCCATTCTCGGGCCGCGCGGCATACGCGTAAACGCTATCGCACCCGGGGTAATCGACACAGACATGTCGAATTTCGCGAAGACAGAAGCTGGACGCGAGGTCACGCTGGGAATGCAGGCATTGAAGCGAATCGGGAAGCCCGAGGATGTTGCTGATGTAGTCGCCTTTGTGGCGTCCGATGGGGCACGCTGGATCACAGGAGCCAGTATCCCGGTCGACGGCGGATCGAAACTCTAGCATTGAAAGGAATGAAATGCCGACTACACCAGAACAAAACAAAGCCCTCGTCCTGGAAGCATTCGAGACGCTCTTCAATAAGCGCGATTATGCGGCGGCAGAACGATTCTGGTCGCCTGACTATATCCAGCACAGTGCGCACATCGAACCGGGCCGTGAAGGCCTGTTCAACCTGATAAAGTCACTTCCAGCCAGTCTAAGATACAAAGCCGGTCTAATCGTTGCAGACGGAGATTTTGTTATCGCACATGGGCGCTTTTCTGGATTTGGAGCAAAGGTGAACTGGATCGCGGCTGATATCCTTCGCGTTCATGACGGCATTCTCGTAGAGCACTGGGATGTCATCCAGGACGAGGCCACTGAGGAACAGTCGAAGAGTAAAGCCCCGATGTTTGGTGACAGATTTCCGACATATGGATGACGCAATCGATTGAACTCGGCCGGATTAGTACGCCGGCAAATAGCGGCTCAGGCCCGGCGCACGGTGCGGCGCTCGATGCGCCGCTCATACTCCTCCCCTTTGAGAATTCGCTTCACATAAATGCCCGGAGTAATCACGTGGTCGGGATCGATTTCGCCCGGCTCGACTAACTCCTCAACCTCGGCGATCGTGATCTTTGCGGCGGTGGCCATCATGGGATTGAAATTCCGCGCCGTCTTTTTGTAGACGAGATTCCCCGCCGTGTCGCCTTTCCAGGCCTTTACCAGCGCAAAGTCGGCGCGCAGCCACGTTTCGAGCAGATAGGGCTTGCCCTCGAACTCGCGCGTCTCTTTGCCCTCGGCGACGAGCGTGCCCACGCCCGCCGGCGTGTAGAACGCCGGTATGCCCGCGCCGCCGGCGCGGATCCGCTCGGCCAGTGTGCCCTGGGGAATGAGCGTAAGGTCGATCTCACCCTTGAGAACCTTTTCTTCTAGCAGCTTGTTCTCGCCCACGTAGCTGCCGGTGTGCGCGACGATCATGCCCGTCTCGAGCATGCGGCCCATGCCGAATTGATCGATGCCCATGTTGTTGCTGATGGTGCGCAGGCCTTTCACCCCGCGCCGCACCAGCGCGGCGATCAGGTTCTCCGGGATCCCGCACAAGCCGAAGCCGCCAACCATCAGCGTTGCGCCGTCGGGAATATCGGCCACTGCCGCGTCGGCGCTCTCAACCACTTTGTTCAACGTAAGCCTCCATCAGGCTGTGCAAAATAATGGGAAAAGCACCGAGCAGAATACTGGATGCGCCCGCGCGAAAGCCAATCCGGGCCAGAGCCTGCTGTAACAAAAGCTGCCCGGCAGGGCATGAAGATGCGATAGCATGGCTGCGACTAGGCATACACCTCGTAGAGGACCTCGATCTCGCTTACAAGGAGCATACCGATGCTGAAAGGTTTCCGTGACTTCATTCTCCGTGGCAACGTGGTTGATCTGGCCGTCGCCGTCGTGATCGGCGCAGCCTTCAGCGCCATCGTGAACTCGCTGGTGACAGACCTGATCAATCCTCTGATTGCCGCCGCCTTCAAGAAACCCGATTTCTCCTACCTGGTGCTCAATCTCAATGGCGGTCACATCCGATACGGCAACTTCCTGAATGCCCTGATCCAGTTTCTTCTGGTTGCCACGGCGGTTTATTTCTTTGTCGTGCTGCCGCTCAACACGCTGCTCGCAAAACTAAAGCCCGCAGCAGCCGCACCGCCGCCCACTAGGCCTTGCCCGCAGTGCCTGAGCGATATCCCGGTCGCTGCCAAGCGCTGCTCGCACTGCACGCAACTGGTTGCCTGAGAGGCCGATTCATCAGAACCCAGGTTCGAAAATTCGGACCCTTCTTCGCTCAGGGCGGACTCTGGGGGCACCCGTTATAGGGCGGACTCTGGGGGCACCCGTTATTTCGTTGCTTACTCATGACGAACTCGACCGAATAAGCGTGGTGCTGGTGGCCGCGCGCAATCCGCTGAATATCGGCGCGGCGGCGCGCGCCATGAGTAATTTCGGCTTCCTGTGTCTGCGGGTGGTGAATCGCTACGATGTCGCCTTTCGCGAGGCTCGGTCGGCCGTCGGCGCGCCCGAGCTTCTACAGAATGCTGAGGAATGCGCGAGCCTGGCGGACGCTATTGGCGAATGTTCGCTGGTAGTTGGGACAACAGCCGTGGGATCGCGACAGGTCGAGCATCCGGTGCATCGGCTGGAGGCCGGCGGCCAGCTCATTCGCGAACATGTGGCGGGTGGCAGGCGCGTGGCCCTGCTCTTCGGTTCGGAGAAACGGGGCCTCTCGAATGACGACCTCAGCTATTGTCATTGGCTGATGCGCATTCCTACGCGCGAGGAGCATATCTCGATGAACCTGGGGCAAGCCGTTGCGGTCTGTCTGTATGAACTGGTACGCGGGGAAAGTCTGCCTGTGGTTGTCCATGCTGCTATGCAGGCCACGGCCGCCGAGCTTGAGCGCACGGAGCGTTCCCTGCTGCACGCGCTCCAGGTAAGTGGCTATATCAAACCCGGAACCGAGGCTGCGACAGAAGAGAAAGCACGCAGGCTGATTCGCCGCATGCATTTGAGTTCAGAAGATGCCGAAACGTGGACTGGCATGCTGGCCAAGATGCAACTGAAGCCGCGCAAGCCCGACCGATCCTAGTTCATGCTGTTGCGCACGTCCACGAGAGTCTGATCGAAGCGGTCTACCCGGATAATGCCGACGCGTGGAAACTCAAGATCGATGATGGTGTAGATGGTCAGCGTCAATGCCGCGGCGTAGACCAGCGTGTGCAGCCA
>DATAQX010000567.1:0-5860 GCA_036264455.1 Silvibacterium sp.
CCCATCGCCTGGTAAAGCGCCCAGAGACCTAACAGCACGACCATCAGCCGGGAGACGATGAGGATGCGCTTGTTCGACGCATCGGGCGCGATATAGCGAACGAAAACGTCGTTGACAAGATTTGTAGCGGGCGAGAAGAGATAGTTGTTGGCCGTCGAGATGATCTTGGCAAAGATCGCTCCCATCAGAAATGCCCCAAGCAGCGCGGGCATGCCGTGGATGGCACTGTAAGCGAGGATTTCACGCGGATGGTGAGAGACTTCTCCGGTGGGAAAAAGCACCGATCCCACGATCGCCAGCGCGACGATCACCGTTTCCAGAATTACAGTTCCAATGATCCAGCCTACGACCGCCACGCGCGCATCGCGCTCGGATTTGGCCGAGAAAAACTTCTGGTACATCGACTGGTTGCCGAGCAGGAGCAGACAGGTAGGCAGAAAGAGCTCCAATGCCTGGATCGGCGATAAATCGCCGAAGGCCTGGAAATGCGTGGCGGGCAGCGAATGCGTCACCGTGCTCCAGCCGCCTGCAGCATGAGTAAGCACCGGAAACGCGATGAGCAGGGCAAACGTGGCGAGCAGTCCGATAACAACATCCATGTAAGCTACCGAAGACATGCCCGCGATTGCCGTGAACACGATGACGAAGGCGGCGATGATGTACTTGCCGAGATCGGCCGTAATCAGAGTGGGAAAGAGCAGGTGCAGGATGTCTCCGCCGCCGATGAGCTGATAGCTGGTGATCGCGGTGTATGCAAAGAGCACAGCGATGACGCCCAGCACGCGCGCTGCCTGGTTGTAGCGCGCTTCGAGCAGGTCGGGAATCGTGAACTGTGCGAACCTGCGCGCGCGCGGCGCAATGAAGTAGATCAGCAGCAGACCGACCCAGCCTCCGCCGCCCTGCCAGAGGGCAGCGAAGCCATGACGGTAGGCGTTTTCGGCGCCGGCCAGCAGCGAACCCGAACCGATCCACGACGAGAGCAGTGTGAAAACCAGCACAAAGGCGGGAAGTGAGCGCCCGGCAACCAGGTAATCGGCTTTCGTCTTCACTTTGCGAAGCCGCGCCAGCGAAACGCCCAGCAGTGTGACAACGATCGCGCCCAGAACGAGGGCGTAGAGTGGTGACATTCTTAATCCTGCTAATACTTGAGATGGGTCAAGCCGTAAGTCTACGGGAGTTGAGGCTTCTTGTCAGGCTTGAATGCGGCTGCAACCTGCGTAGCGGTGCGGCCTGTAACGCGCACCACCTTGTTTCGCGATTGCTGTCCCGCGATGATTTCGACTGCCGACCGTGGTACGTCGAGCGTATCGGCGAGATACGCAACCAGAGCCTCGTTGGCACGTCCTTCCACTGGGGGTGCGGCGAGAGCAATCTTGAACACAGCGTCTGCGCCATCTCCCAACATGCCCGTGAACTGCGTTCGGCTCGCACGCGTGCTGACCCGAACCACAAACGACGCACCATCGCGCGAGTCGTTCCTTACAACGGCCTTCTTCAAGCCTGCGCCTCACGCGCCCCGAACAGCGCCGTTCCAATACGCACCTGAGTCGAGCCTTCTTCAATTGCGATTTCAAAATCGCCGGACATGCCCATCGACAACTCAGCGAAATCCAGCTTCGGATGCTGTCTGGCAAGTTCATCGCGCAACTCTCGCAATCGCCGGAAACAACTTCGCGCCGTCTCTGGGTTATCGTCGAACGGAGGGACGGTCATCAATCCGCGCACGTCCAGGTGTAAAAGGTCGGGCGCGCGATCCAGTATCTCCTCGAGCTCCCGTCCTGCCGGATCGAGGCCCGTCTTGGCTGGCTCATTGCTTAATTTGATCTCGATCAGCACCGGCAGCGTGCGCCCCAGCTTTCCTGCGGCCTCATTCAGCCGTTCTGCAAGACGTCGAGAATCGAGCGTATCGATGGCGGAAAATATCTCCACCGCCTTGGCCGACTTGTTCGATTGCAGATGCCCGATCAGGTGAACGATAGCACTCGGGGACGCGGCGGCAATACGCACTCCCAGCTTCTCCAACTCAGATCGCTTGCGCTCGAACTCCTGCACGCGATTCTCGCCAAAGAGGGTCACGCCAGCCTCGATCGCTTCCACGATCGCGGACGCTGGATGCGCTTTCGACACGGCAATCAACTGTACTTCGCGGCGCGCACGGCCGGCGTGGTTGCAGGCCGCTTCGATGCGCTCTTCAATAGCGGCCAGTCTATGCTTGAACGTTGTCACACTGCTTATCTTAACGGGCCAGTCTTCTGCCAAAGAGATACCGGGCGAGGATTTCACCCCCGCCCGGCATCCGCTTCCAGCCGATAATTTACTTCTGGCTGGCCATCCACGTCTTCAGATTGGGCTCCTGCAGAGAGCGCACTTCAATGCAGTCGTTGATCTGGTCTTTGGCGCGCGCCAAGGCATGCTCGGCCGCCGGAACTTTGTGCGTCGTGAAGAAGTCCACGACTTCGTCGCGTTTTTCCGCGCTGCAAAAGCTTCCTGTTCCGCCCACCAGGTATCCGCCCATCATAGTTGTGATTTGCGCCTGCACCTTATCCCAGTTCTGCTGGATGTACTGCCATGCGAGATCGCGTGTATCCGCTCCCCGCAGCATAATGAGCAACTCAATAACCGAATCCTGATTCTTCACTTTGCCAGATACTGCATAGTCGAGAGAGCGCTTCTCGAGTGCCGTGTCCTTGAACTCGGCCAGCATGCGAAGATCTCCCTCCTGAAGCTCGGGATTCGTCGAAGTCTCGGCTATCTTCTGCAATTTATCGAAAAAAGCCGCATCTCCGTTGATAGCGGCGATAGCGGTCGCAGTCTGCGCCAGCGTCGCATCCACGGAGCTTTGATCGGCAATGTACTGATTTGCCAGCTCCTTCGCCTGCGCAATCACCTCTGGATCCTTGCCGATATTGCCGAGAGCGCCAAACAGCGTTGCGCGCAGCTCCTTCTTTTCCGGAGTATCACTTGGCGAGGGGGCGCCCAGGCGTTCAAGTGCCGGCTTGAAGTTCTTGCGCACCCAGGCCGCGAGGGCCTCGTGCTCTTCCGGCGTAGCTGCAATTCGGGAATTGATGGTGGCCACGTTGCTCAGGGCCGTATCCACCACTGTGCCGCTGGCATCATCCTTCACCGCTGCCGCAAGGTTCAGGTAGTCACCCACCGGAGCTTTGTTTGCGCGCACCTGCGCCCATTCGTCTCCGAGAAGGGAGATACGCTCTTCCGGCGTGAGGCCAGTTTCGACATTCGCGACAATCTTCGCATACACGTCAGCCGGATAGCTGCTGCGGTAGTAGCCCTTACCTTGAGCATTCGCGAAGAGGAAGGACGCATTCGGAGTTTTCAGTGATTGTTGACTGCCGGAAAAAACTTCGCAGGCATTCTCCGACCCACTCGACTTGAAGCAAACCGGCACGTGCCACGTCTGCGCCGTTTCCGTCTTCGCGCTGGGGCTCAAGAAGAAACGCTGCTGGCTGGCGGAGACGCTGCCGGCCGTGGGGTTATTGAAACTCAGGATCGGCTCGCCCGGCTGCGCCACAAAGCTCTCCATAATTTTATCGATGGGCTTGTGGCTAACCCTGGTCTGCGTATTCCAGAAGTCTTCGGCTGTTGCGTTGGCGTAGATGTGGGCTTTCAGGTAGTCGTGAACGCCCTGACGAAAAGTCTCTTCGCCTTCATAGTTCTCGACCATCAGCAGCATGGCGCCGGCTTTGCCGTAGGTGATGCCGTCGAACATTTCGTTGATCTCGTCCGGCGTTTCCGCCTTGGCGCGAATGGTGCGAGTTGTGTGCGCCGCATCCAAATTCAACGTTCGATTCAGCCCGTCGGCCACATCCTGCGGAATGTTCCACTCCGGATGCCAGGCCGCAACCGGCTTGTTCTCCATCCAGGTGGCAAAACCTTCGTTCAGCCACAGATTGTCCCACCATTGCATGGTCACCATGTCGCCGAACCACTGATGTGCCATCTCATGTGCCACCACCAGCCCGACATTCTTCTTCGAGCCCACGGAGGCGTTCTTTTCGTCGATCAGCAGATCCGTTTCGCGATAGGTAATCGCGCCGAAGTTCTCCATCGCGCCTGCTTCAAAATCCGGCAGCGCAATCATGTCCAGCTTCGGCATGGGGTACCTAATGCCGAAATAGGTGTTGTAATAGTGCAGCACGAACTCTGCCGCGGACAACGCAAACTTTGTATATTCGACCTTGTCCGGAGTGGCGCACGCGCGAATCGGCGTACCGTCGCTCTCGCCCGAGGTGCACTGGAAGTCTCCCACCAGGAATGCGACAAGATAGGTGGACATCTTCGGCGTGGTCGCAAAGTGAATCGTGTGCTTGTCAGCCGCGGGCCCAGGCGTGTCCGACACGATGTTGGTGTTCGAGATCGCGGTGTCGTTCTTGTCGACCACCAGGGTTACGTCATAGGTGGCCTTGAACGCCGGCTCGTCAAACGACGGAAAGGCGCGCCGTGCATCGGTAGGCTCGAACTGCGTTACCGCGTAGTTGCGCTTCGCCGTCTTCGAAAGATAAAAGCCGCGCAGTTGCCCGTTCAGGATGCCGGTGTATTCGATCTCCAGCGTGTTCCGGCCGGCGGGCAGCGCGTGATCGAAGGTGAAGGTGACCTGTTCCTTCTTCGCGTCTTCGGTAACCGTGGCTTTCAGCTCTTTGCCGTCAACCTTCGCAGTCACGCTCTGGAACTTGATCTCAGCAGCATTCAAAGTGATCGAGTCGAGCGGGTGGTCGAGCAGAATGTCGATCTTCTCGCTGCCGGCGAAGGTCGCATCTTTCAGATTGGGAGTCAGCGTGAGCTGGTAGTGCTCAGGATGCACTGTCTGCGGGAGCCGCTGTGCGTGTGCATGGAGGGTGATGAAGGAGGTGAGAACAGCAAGAAATAGGCCCTTCGTGTAGCGGGCTTGAAACAATGGCATGAATTGCCTCATGAATAAATTTTGGCGGCTGGCGCATCTTCTATTGCACCTCAGGAGCACCATTTTTAACCATACCGCAAGTGTGGTACGCCTTGCACGGCTTAGGAGTTCCGCATCTTGAACCGTCCGGCCCTAAGATTCCCGATAATTGATCAGGACCAAGCCCACCAGGACGAGGCAAATTGGCCAGATCCAGCTGGCAATCCGCACAATTCCCGACCTGAGATCGGGCACGTCATTGTCCTGCGGCGAGCGCAGTTCGAGCCAGCGCCCCCAACCTGCTGTTGCCCCGAGTAGAGCGATTGGCGTGTGGCTCCATTCAGCAAACAATTCGTCTCTGAGGTTACCGGTTCCGTGGGAGTGGGTGAGCAGCAAAGCCCCACCCGCTGCGCAAATTGCGGGAAAAATCAAAGCCGCCTGGTGGGCTTTCAGTCTTCCCGTTTCGACGGCCCACTCGAAAACCACAAAAGCGGTAATCAACACTACAAATAACCTGTGTTCAAGTACATCCGACTCTGCAAAGCTTGCCCAGAACGGACGGGGACCCAGAGGCCAGGTTTCAGGATCGGCGCGCAAAAAGATAAAAATCGCCAGCCCGAAAAACAACAGCGGCCAGTTCCTGGCCCATCCCTGCCCTCTGAACCTCGAAACCAGGGCCAGTAGGCCCGCCGACAACACGATCAGCCCTGACCATTGATGGTTATATTCCGACCACCTCTGATCCAGTGGATCGTTCACACTGCCGCCCGCAAAGGACGAGTCCGCCAGATGCTCGCTCAGCGACACCCGGGGAGGAAAATCCGAGGCTTTTGGGCTATCCAACTGTGGCCATTTCCAGCTCATGCGCTCTGCGATTTCATGCCTGGAAAGCACATCCTGATGTGTGAGGTCGATCGCTGGAGGTTGCGAGGTGAGCGAAGCTGCCGCGAGAATGGCCGTGAA
>DATAQX010000410.1:0-5264 GCA_036264455.1 Silvibacterium sp.
TACCCTCCGCGGACAACAAACGATGGCAGGGCACGATAGGCAAATCCTATTCTGGGAGAGAAGTTGAGGTATTGCGGCTTTCCAAGCGTAAGTCCCGAAACGCAGGCAAGCGCTATGTTGCTGCTTTGTAGCAATGCATCGAATGAAGCGGACCTGGGCACCTGGCATCCTTTATTGGAGATATAGTAAGTGCCCGTATTTCCGTTGCCTCCGGCAGCGATAAAGTTAGCCTGACGCCCATTGACTTCAGCGTATGGTGTGAAGTGATCCCAGCGAAGTCCGAGATTCAGGGTCAAATCCGGAGTAACTTTCCAGTCATCCTGGAAGTAAGCCCCAACGTACCAGCGATGATCGTCTGTTGCCGCAATGTTTGATCCGGAGAAACTGCTCATTCCTCCGACATAGTCAACGCCACCTACCGTAGATGGCTGCGGGATCAAGAGCAAGTCCGCGATTCCGTTGAGATTGTTATTTACGTTAGGGATATCGGTGTACTGTCCATTGAAGTTGAGGTCGCCCCTTCCCTGGGGGGGCTGGGAGATATCCCCCTCCAGAGAATTGACCTCTACACCGGTCTTGAAAGTATGGCTTTGGAAGACCTTGGTAACCCCGGTGGAACCCTGGATACTCCAGACATATTGAAGTGTCGGTGTGAAATTGCCCACACCGATGTGCGTTAAACCCGTTGAGTTGGTTGAAGAGAAGCTTATAGGTGGCAGGCCACCGTTATTGGCAACCTGCGGGATCCCGCCGATTCCGAATTGAGCCGGAATACCGAAGGTGTCTCCAAAAATAGATTTTTGAAGCTTATCGGCGTGGACCATTCCGACATGCATTTCATTGGTTAGGGTAGGAGTGAAAATATGAGTGTAGCCAACTGCAAACGCCCAGGCGGGAAAGCTGTCGTTCCTGCCTCCGGTTTCACCCAGGGCTATACCAGGCAGTTGGGAGGGAACCTCTCTTGTAATCCAGCTTTGGCTGAACACGCCAAAGAGGCTGTTACTCGCGTTGATATTCTCATCGATCCTTATATCGTACGAATTGGTGTCCTGAGGCTGCTTCACCAGGGTGACAAAATTATTCGCAAAGCCTGACTGGTTCTGTGCCGGATATACTCCGAGCAATTTCACTGCATTTGGATCGATCCGGCCTGGCGGCAGCATGTTCAGCAGAGCCGTCGCGCCGGTGAAGTCCGTCACTCCCATGACGCTTCCGGCATAGAAGGGGTCGCGGACAAAAACCGCACTGCCACTTGTATTAACGAGGCCCGAGATCGGATCAACCGCGCCCGCTGCTACCTGGCGCGTAGTGGCAGGGTCGAGAATCGTCCCATGCCTGAATTTTCTGCCGAGACCGTCTGTTGAGGTACCGCTGTTGAAGGTGATGAGATCCTGCAGATTTGTAAAACCGCTGGAGACCATTCCCGTGGTGGGTACCGTACTGGTGTAGGTTGACGGCGTGATATAGCGGCCGCCTTCATAGTCGAAGAAGAAAAAGGTCCGGTTCCGGCCGTTGTAGACCTTTGGTATATAAACTGGACCGCCTATTGTTCCTCCAAAGAGATTCTGGCGATATTCCGGCGTCGGCGCATGTGTCTTGCTGTTGAAGAAAAGATTTGCATTGAAGACATCGTTTCGCAGATACCACCAGAGATTCCCGTGAATCTGGCTCGTGCCGGATTTGAGGGCGGCATTGATGATGCCTCCAGTAGAGTGTCCGAACTCGGCATTGAAATTGCCGCTTTGTAGCTTGAATTCCTGGATAGCGTCGGGCGGAGGAGTGATTGCAGCATTGCTATTTACCGAGGCTCCGCCATAAAACTCGATATTGTCGTTAATGCCGTTCAATCGAAAGTCGTTCTGCCACAGATTTACCCCATTCACGGCGAAGAAGGCGCTACTGGTGGCTCCTGAATCGCTGCTGGGATTGCCGACAGGCGCCGTGGCAACTCCGGCCGAAAGTTGTGCCAGGGAAGCCCAGTCGCGCGTCTGCAACGGGAGGTTATTCACGGTCTCAGTGGTGATGGTCTGGCCAAGCGCCGCGCTTTCTGCCTGGAGAAGTGGAGCCGAAGCCGTCACCGTGACCTGTTGGTTGACCGTGCCGGCGGTAAATCGAATGTCCGCGGTTATCGTTTGCTGGACATGCACATCGAGGCCATTCAAGACGAACCTCTGAAATCCCGCCGCCTCGCCCTGCAGCGTGTAGGTTTCTGGTCTCAACTGGTTGAAGGAATAGGTGCCGGTCGAAGTGGAGGTCGTGACGGTTTTGACCCCTGTCGCGTCGTTGGTCAGGGTGATTTGAGCGCCGACGACAACCGCTCCAGACGGATCAGTGACCGTCCCTGTGATTCCGCCAGTATCAACCTGTGCGAAGAGCAGATTTGTGCCAAAAGTCGTTACAAATAAAAGAATCAATAGCCAGATCGGGACTGCGTTTCGCTTATTGGCTATATGAGGGAATCGGCAGAATGGGGAATGTTCATTGATTTGTAACATGGGGTTCCTGTTGGCCTCCGAGCGAAAAAAGCTCCGCGCCATTTTTCTCACTTCATCTGACAATGCGGAAGGGGTTTACCCGGTGTTTACACCTGTCATACACCGTGAATCAACGATCATTTTCAATTATTTACAAAAGAGATTATTGTGGAACGGTGCAGTGCAGAGTAGGCCCAGAGTGCTCCTAAAGTGTTGACGGACTGTTAAAGAAAGTTTGCTACCCTGCATCCAAAAGAGACGGTGATGGAACAACAAACCCCCTTGTTGCCAGACCTAGATACATCCCACAAGTCATCGGCTATTAGTTCGGAGCCTCAACCGGAGCCGCAGTGGGAAAACCTCGATCTGGCCGACGATCCGCGCTGGCAACTGGCGCAACGGATTGCGGCGAGCTCGAGCTTCGCCCGGTCGGCCTTGCTCTCCAAATTCCTGCTCTACGTCTGTAACCGCGCTCTAAGTGGAAAGATTGACGAGATCAACGAGCACCAGATCGGAGTACACGCCTTCGGCAGACGGCCCGGGTATAACCCCGCCGAAGACAACATTGTAAGAAACTACGCGCGGCAGCTTCGCCAACGTCTGGATCATTATTTCGAAACAGAGGGGAAACAGGAAGAACTGATACTCAGCATTCCGCGCGGCAAGTATGTTCCTCATTTCGAGCCAAACAGACTGCCCCAAGAGCTGACTTCAGATGTAGGGGACGCTTCGGATGTGCCCGCGTTTTCAATGCCTCGAAAAGGAGCTTTGCCGGTTGAGCCTGTTTCCATGCCCCGATCCAGCAAACTTTGGCCATCCATAGTTGCAGCCGCCGCGCTTGTTCTGCTCGCTTGTGGGGTGCTGGTGTGGGTATTGTCCCGTCGTGATAGTCATGTTTCAGCAGATACTTCTCATCCGCTTTGGGCGCAAATCTTCGACAAGTCGCGTCAGACGCTTCTCGTTCCAGCTGACGACGGCATTGTAATGATCCAGAACCTCACTAATCACTCGATTCATCTTGCCGAGTACATCGATCGCGGCTACGTCTCGATCAAGAGCCCCTTTAAGATCGATGCCGAAAATATGACGGACCTTGACCAGCAGCGCTATACGAGTATGGCCGACCTGGATACGATCTTGAAATTCTCGCGGCTTCCCGAAGCAGAGCCTGATCATTTTGCTGTTCGCTATGCCCGGGAGCTTCACATGGAAGATCTCAAGGATTCAAATGCAGTCCTGATTGGCTCTTCTTTTTCGAACCCGTGGGTGGAGCTCTTCCAAAAAAACCTGAACTTCGAATTTGACTATCAGCCCCGGCCGAACGAGTCGGCAATTATCAACCGGCATCCGCTGCAAGGAGAACTGCCTGTCTACGAGAACGATGCCACTGCACCTTCCCATCGTACATACGCTGTGATTGCCCTGGCACCGAACCTGAATGACACAGGCTGGGTCCTTATTGTGGAGGGACTAACGATGGCAGGGACGCAGGCTGCCACCGATATACTCTTTAACCGCGAAGCGATGGTCCCAGTGCTGAGCAGAGCTCGCGCTGCGAATGGACAACTTAAGCCCTTCGAGCTGCTTATCGAGACCAGGAGCTTCGGATCCAACGCTCCACAAGCAACTATTATTGCCAGTCGTATCTACTCAAAGCCGACTTCATAATCACTTTCTGCGAACCCCCGCAGCTATCGGCTAACGTGCTGAGATAGCACTTCGTGGATCTCGTCACTGACCAGCTCGTATTGGTCAGATGCGAGATAGTCCACGTGCGAAACGATGGCTGCACGCCAACGCACGCGTGCCGCTTCGAGCGTGCCGAAGTTGTATGCTCGGAACCAGCCGTGGCAACTTAGCTCCGCCTCCGTGGCGCCATCGAGGGTGTAAAAGCGAATCCACAGGCCATTCGCGTACGCGCGAGCCACCAGCGCGCGGAGCCGGTTCGCCTTCTCCTGCGTCCACTCCCCGGCATGCTGCTGTCCACCGGCCTCGACTACCTTCCAGGGATTATTCCACCATCGGCGATAGTTGCTCTCCTTCTCCGCATCAATCACTTCCGGGGCAGCGGCTGGATCTTTGCCTTCGGTATGGATGGCGCCAAATGCCAGTAGGCGATCGCCAGCCTGCAGCTCATCATAGAAAACCATTTGTTGCGCGTCAGCTTCGCCGGTGAGCACCAGAATTGGCTTGACATCAAGTGGCTGCACATCAGCTTCATGTGAGCCCTTCGCGGCTGAGGTCAGCCAGGGACGATACTTGCGCAACAAGGCAAGCACTGCAGCAAGGTGCTCTGGCTTGTTGTCCTTGAAGTCGAGATTGAGCGTGATCAGCGGCCAGTCACCATGGTTGCCCTCCCGGAGTGCCTTTTCAACGGTCGGACGGACTTTCTCGAAGAAGTACTGCTCCATCGTTGGCTCTTCGCCGGATGTCGGCTGACCGTGCGTAACAACAGACCAGGAACGGCCCGTCTTTATATCCATATGCCAGGCAAGGTCCTGTTCGATCGCCACTGGAGTGCCCGCCGAAAGGACACGATCGATGCGGGCGCTCCACCATTCGAGGTAGGGATAACAGTTGTGTGCGTCCATCACAGTTCGCGAGCCTGGAGCAGACTGCTGCGCAAACATAGAGAAAGACACAAGGCCGACGAACAGAAGCATCTGTATTGTTTTCGCAACACTCATGCTCGCTCTTTGTTTATTCAGGAAAGTTGACGTAGAGAGGGCTGCTTACCAACTGAAGTGTGCCGGCGCTGTCGCGCACCTCGACACGCAGCCAGTGGCGTCC
>DATAQX010000017.1:0-3908 GCA_036264455.1 Silvibacterium sp.
AGATGTCATGCAGCTTGTTAGATGTATTCTCGTCAGGGCCGAAGACGCGGAAGTTCGTCATGTTCAGCTTCATTACGTCGCGCAGATATTTTCCGAGCGGACGGGCATTCTCTGCTTCGATGGTGCCCGGCTTCTCAACGGTGAAAGCATAGTCGCGGAAATCGGGAAGGCGCAGCGCTCTCTTGAGCAAGCCGCCATTCGCGTGAGGATTGGAACCCATACGGCGGGTCCCGGTGGGGGCGAGCTCTTTGAGCTCAGGAATGAGTGCTCCCTTCTCGTCAAAAAGCTCTTCCGGCTTGTAGGAATGCATCCAGTCTTCCAGCTCGTGAAGGCGATGCGGATTCTTCTTGATGTCGGCCATCGGCACCTGATGTGCGCGCCAGAACCCTTCGAGATAGTGCCCATCGACTTTTCTTGGAGCAGTCCAACCCTTCGGGGTCCGCATGACAATCATCGGCCAGTGCACTCGCTCCGCTACTCCGCTTGAACGAGCGTCCCGCTGCGCCTCTCTGATTTCGTTGACGCAACGCTCCGTGGTGGCGGCCATCGCCTGGTGCATGCTCTCGTGATCGGAGCCTTCCACAAAATAGGGCGTCCACCCGTAGCCGCGGAGCAGGCTTTCCAACTCATCGTGTGGTATGCGCGCGAGCAGTGTCGGATTATTGATTTTGTAACCGTTGAGGTGCAGAATCGGCAGCACAGCGCCGTCACGGATGGGGTTAATGAATTTGTTGATGTGCCAGGAAGTTGCCAGCGGTCCGGTTTCCGATTCGCCGTCGCCCACAACAGCCGCAACGATCAGGTTGGGATTATCGAACGCGGCGCCGCATGCATGGGACAGAACATAGCCCAGTTCGCCTCCCTCGTGGATGGAGCCGGGGGTCTCCGGGGTGCAGTGACTCCCGATCCCGCCTGGGAAAGAGAACTGCTTGAAGAACTCGCGAAGACCATCCTCGCCTTCACACTTATCGGTATAAATTTCGGAATAGCTTCCCTCGAGATACACAGGCGCGAGAACGCCTGGGGCGCCATGTCCGGGGCCTGCGAGGAAGATCATGTCCACGTCATACTTCTTGATTAAGCGGTTGAGGTGGATATATGCGAATGACAGGCCCGGACTCGATCCCCAGTGTCCGAGGAGCCGATTCTTGATATGTTCCGGCCTCAGTGGTTCTTTCAGGAGCGGATTATCCTGCAAATAGATCATGCCCAGCATCAGGTAGGTGCAGGCCCGCCAATAGGCATCGGTCTTGCGCAATTCTTCAGCGCTAAGCGGCGTGCCTGGCACAGTCGATCGGGCCACGCCATATGCCGTCAAGGATTCGTTGGCTTTCTCGGCAGTTGTTACGGTTGCCATGGATCACACTCCTCCGCCGCGTTGGGCGATATCACAATCTACGTCCGTGCCCGCGCGGCTGTCGTCTGTCAGAAGTTACAGCGCACAAATACTCAGCGAAACCGTAGCATCGCTGAAATCAAAGTTCTGTGACCACGATTACTCTTCCTCAATGGGAAGAGACTCGAACTTCAGAACATACCACCTTAGTGAATTTCAAGTGACTGTGCGGTTAAAAAGAGCTTGGTGACAGGCGAGAGCAGGGACAACACTGTCACATTTCGACGGCCCAAACCCTTTTCGCAGGATCTCCCGCACTGGTCGCTCCGGGAAATCAGCAATACCGAAATCGGCCACGGCGGTAAGAAGGCTGCCGGCGAGCTAAGCCGTCATGATTTAAGCGGCAACAAGGTGATTTCTTACCGCATAACGTACGAGTTCCGCGCTATTCGTGGCGCCGAGGGCCCCCATGATCCGGTACTTGTGAAAAGCCACCGTTCTGGTCGTCATATTCAGCATGCTGCCAATCTCCTTCATCTGCCTGCCCTCGGCCAGTAGCTGCAGGACTTCGCGTTGTCTTTCGGTGAGGCGTTCCTCTTCTTGCTTCAGCTCCGTTTCCGTGCGGCGCAGATAGTTGACCTCGTCCCGGCAAATGGTCCGGGACATATAAGATTTGCCGCGCAGTACATCTCGCACGGCCGTTACCAATTCAGACGCAGCACAAGTTTTCAAAAGGTAGCCGGAGGCGTCGCGACGAAATGCCTCTGCTGCGAGCTTGACGTCGTTGTTCATGGTAAGAAATATGAGCTTGACCGCCGGCAATATCTCTTTTACCTGCTGGCCGGCATCCAGCCCATTCAGAACCGGCATCCCGATGTCGACAAGAATCGCGTCCGGCTTCAGTTCGGCAGCAGCTCGCACCATGGCGCGACCGTTGTTCACAATACCGACTACTTCGAATTCTGTTTCAAGCAGCTTTCTGCAGAGATCCGCGATCAGCGTGTGATCGTCCGCAATCAGAATGCGAGGACGAGTAATGGACATAGCTATCCTCCATTTCCAAGACTTTTACTCCGTGCGGCCTGGCGGGGAAAACTAGGAAAACTCCTAGGCCGGTCAGTGCGTAACAGCCGGGGACACGAAGTGGCGGTTGGAGAGTGCTTCATTTATGGCGGGGACCAGATCGGTCATCATTCGTGATTTTGTGACGTAGCCGAGTCCTCCATTAGCGAAACACTCCCGGACGAACGCGTTGCTCTGGTGCACAGTCAGGAAAACCAGCCTGGCTTTCGATCCCGCCTCGTGAAGTTCGCGAGCAGCCTCAACTCCAGTGAGGATGGGCATGGTGATATCCAACACAATCACATCTGGTTGAAGTCGTTCTGCCTCTCTGACCAGGGCTCTGCCGTCGCTGACGCTCCCTACAATTTCAAAATGCTCCTTCAAGAGAGACACAACTCGGTTCAGCATCGGGTGATGGTCGTCGGCTAGAAGGACTCTTGGCCTCTCCAAAGCTGGGCCTTCCTTCCCCGAGCTCGAGCGCTCGAAAAGCAGTGGGCTGACAAACAGCGATACGATCACCGTCCCCAATTAGAAGCCTGGGACGAAGTAATCCTAAATCGAGTTATCCGGTTTGGCAGCTAGCAGAATTGACAGTCCTTTGAAGAGGTGGATCAGGCGGGATCAGATGCGGTTGAGGGCAAACGGAACCAGCTCGGTGTTATTGCCGCGATGCCAAATTGTAACAATTACATGTCATTTTCCGGTTAAGCGATGTCCGTAAGCAGTTGAATCCATTCTGCAGAATAAACATTCTTCGCCATCTCAAGTGAGATATCTGGCAGAACTGACAGTTCCCACCCGAGTGCGTATCTGAGATGTTCACGGTGAGTAGCGGAGATGCTGGCCGTGCCTCGTCCGCCATACGGATAAGAGCTGCATCGGCGGCGCTTGCCGTTGTTCGCATAGTGGCGAGTAATGGCCACTCGAAGGGAGAAAGCGCAATGGGAGACTCACTCACCGTAATTAATGCCTCGGCGAACGGGTGCGGAGCGTGCAGTACGACGGGATGTGGGACCTGTGCTCCCTCGCCGAACAAGAACCCTGCCTCAGCAGGGCTCAGCCGCAGGGAGTTTGGATACGCAGTGCTGATTGCGTCAGCCGGAACAATCCTTGCCGGGTGTTCAGAGGAAAAGGCCACGGCGCAAGCCAGCACACCAGCCCCGGCTCTCAACGACGGTGATGTAAACGCCGTCTCCCTATCGCCCAATCTCGAGATCGTCAAGGAATCGAGAGAGCCGATCATGACGACGCTCGAGGAGTTCTACAAGATGGGGCCCGGGCCTTCGAGTTCACACACTATGGGTCCGATGCGAATTACCTACGATTTCTTTCAGAGAGTCACGAAGCTACCCGACGATCAGCTCAAACAAGCTACGGCGCTGAAGGTTCACTTATATGGAAGCCTGAGCGCAACGGGCAAAGGGCACGGCACCGACCGAGCTTCACTTGCCGGCTTGCTCGGCAAGGCTCCGGCAACATGCCCTCCCCAATTCCTCGACGGACTGGCAGC
>DATAQX010000065.1:0-1765 GCA_036264455.1 Silvibacterium sp.
TTGCGAATTCTGAAGAACGAGATTCGGAAGAAGAAGCCTGTGTCGGTGGCGCTGGTGGGCGACGTGCCTGGGAATATTGCCGAAATAGTTGAGCGCGGGGTGCAGCCGGAGATCCTCGAAGGCAGGGGGGCCGGGATGGAGATTCTGGAGGCCCGCGGGGCTCGCCGGCTTGGTTCGGGACTCGACCGGGAAGAGATGGCTGTAACGTGGAGCGTTGCACGCGAGCCGTTACGCTGGCTGCCGGTGGTGGATCGGCTGGCTGCTGCGGTCCTGGACCCAGGCAGCACGACTACAGCCGGCCGCAGACGCTGGCTGGAGACTGCGCCTCGGTATCTGGGGCGGCCATTGGCGGGTCAGCGGTACCTTCGGATGAGCGCGGCGGAGGGCGAGGCGTTCATTTCGGCAGTGCGGCGCGAGGTAGAGCAGGGTGAGATTCCAGTTGCGGTTGCGGTTTCGTGCGGCGGCGATGAAAGAGTGATTGCGCCCTAAGCCGGATTGGCCGCGATCTGGATGGCGGACCAGAGCTCTTTGAGTCCGGCTCCGGTTTTGGCGGAGCAGAGGAGCAGGTTGTCGGTTTCGAGACCTTTTGTGAGGGCGGACTGCGCCTTGGCGCGGCCGTTTCCCGATAGCTTGTCAGCTTTGGTGGCGACGACCAGGAAGTCGCGCTGGGCGGACTTCAGGAAATGGATCAGTTGGACATCTGACGGCTGCGGCGGGATGTTGCTGTCGACCAGGCAGAGGCAGAGCGCGAGCGTAGGTCGCTCGGCAAGATAGGGCTCGATGAATTTGGGCCATTCTGCGGAGATGGATTTCGAGATTTTGGCGTAGCCATATCCGGGCAGGTCGGCGAAGTACATCTGAGGCTGCTGGCGCTGCGGCGTGTCCGTGATTGAGAAGAAGTTGATGGAGCGGGTACGGCCGGGTGTGGAGGAGACCTTGGCCTGCTTCGAGTCGAGCAGCGCATTCAGCAGGCTGGATTTGCCTACGTTGGAGCGGCCAAGGAAGGCGATCTCCGGCACGGATGGCTCAGGGAACTGTGCGGGTGACAGAGCCGAGATCAGAAATTTGGGATAGACGCGCATTGATTAACTGTACCCCACCCCCACCCCCTCGTTTTCGGCCTCTTAATTGATTCTAAAAGGGTTACCCAATAGGTCGGCCGTAACCGTTTCATTTTAAAACTGTTACGTCTACTTAATAGAAAATAAATCACTTAAAGACGATGCCTGAATCTAAAGGCTTTAGCGCCTCGTCCTTGATTTGACGCGAGTCGCGAGCTTTCAAAACAGCAAAAGCCCGGCTGAGCCGAGCTTTCTTTGGTGTCTACTTCAAGTATCGCAGGTTTAAGGAAATAGTCGGCCAATTGTTTCAGGCGATCCCGACCGCGATCTACACTTCCTTTGAACGCTTCGACCATTGCCAAAGGCCATCGGTGACCTCCGCCGGCAGACGATGCCCCAACTGGCGGGCAAGCATCACAATCTGTCCCCGGTGATGACCTTCATGCGCGATGAAATAGCTCAGAACATGACCAACGTCGAGGGGAAGATTGCGCCACACATAAGCCGACGAGGCGGGAATGCTTCCTCCATGATCGCAGCCGAACTCCAGCAGGCTCAGGATGCCCTTGCCGCTCTTCTGCAGTGCTGGAACGAGGTCTTTCGGCGTCACTTTGTACCGATCGACGCTTCGCGGCACTGCGATGCCGTGCTCCTTGCCGAGCGTCTTGATCCACATACACCGGGCATTGTGAATGTGACCGGCA
>DATAQX010000108.1:0-5828 GCA_036264455.1 Silvibacterium sp.
GGTCCGGGCATGGACTGCTTAAAGTTTCAAGGGAGCAAGGTCATGCCGCTGCCCAGCGAGCCAGCGAGCACGGAGGCTCCCGTCTGGTTTGGCGGCCTGCACTTCAGCATTTCCAAACTCGTGCCGTTTCTCGTTGACTTCGACGCCGCGGAGGCCGGCTACGATTTGCCGGTTCCTTTCTTTGTTATTCAGGGGCGCGACGACCCGAGAACTCCGCCCGACGCAGCGCGCGCGTTCGTCAGCCAAATGCGTGCGCCAGCAAAAGGTTACACAGCCATCGAAGGCGGTCATTTTCGCGTGTTTCACCAACCCTACCGACTTTTCGAATGCACTAGCCGTTGACATGGGTAGGCTGGGCATCAGCTAGCAAGGCGCAGAGGAGAGGTCTTCCCATCCTTGGAGCGAAATGCATTGGAGCGAAAAGGACGGAGCGCAGCGGAGGTCTGCACAAGCGCGGAAGATAGTGTGCCTATCCTAAGACAATCAACCTATTGGAGCGAATCGTCATGTCTTTACAGGAAATTTTCGCGGACGACTCTGTCAGTATCCGAATGGAGAATGCAGGGAGCATCGAGGAGCGCGCCGCAGTTTGGGCCATAAACAAGGCAGCCTTTGCACGCGCCGATGAGGCCGACCTGGTGGACAGGCTGCGTGGCGACGGGCACGCGATCCTATCGCTAGTGGCGGAACTGAACAGCGGCATTATCGGCCATATCCTGTTTAGCCGGATGTCGATCGACACTGCCTCCGGGCTTGTACCAGCAGCCGCTCTAGCACCCATGGCCGTTTCGCCCACACACCAGCGCAAAGGAATCGGCGGGCTTCTCGTCTCGCATGGGCTTGAGACACTGCGAGAGCAGGGCGAGAAGATCGTCATCGTCTTGGGGCATCCAGACTACTATCCGAAATTCGGCTTCTCGACTGACAAGGCCGCCGGGCTTGAGAGCCCCTTCCCCCGCGAAGCGTTCATGGCAATTGAACTTAGCTGTGGCGCTCTCGACGGAATACGCGGCGCGGTTGTCTATCCGTCCCCATTCGGAATCTGAAGATGCCGGTAGCCTATAGCCCGAACGGCCCTTCGTGCGTATTTGAGGCCAAATTTAGTTTGATGTCGGGCTCAGATCCCTTCGACCCAGGACGGGGCCGGGAGATGCCAGTCAACAGGTTCTGCCAGGGAGGTTCCGATGTTTCGTCCTAATTTCGTAGACCATTTGGTGTTCCGGGTGAGTGACATGGATCGAACAAACCGCTTTTACTCTCCCCTGCTCGGAGAGCCGTATGCGGCGGAAGACTACGTGATGTATAGCGTGGGCGACACGCTGTTGTTCTTCACTCCTGCCCTAGAAAATGCCGAATCCTTCAATAAGGAGAGAATTGGCCTGAATCATATTGCGCTGGGGGTTCGCAGCCTGGATTATTTGAAAGACGTTGAATCGCAGCTAAACCAGGCCGCGATTGTCCATAGCGGAATCAAACTATGGCAAGACGGCGTGACACCGTACATCTGGCTCGACGATCCGGACGGAATACGCGTTGAGTACTGGTTGCGAGTTCCAGAAAAAGGGAAGCGTTTGCCGACGCAGGGACGATCGCTGTGCTAGGTGATGGGATTGCTGGCAATCTGGCGGTCTACGCCGGTATCATCGCGGAACTGACCCTGGCTGGCCCATTCCTCAAGATTGAAGACATAGGACAAGAACTGAAATGCGTTGTTCTTTTCAAGTAGGCGATCGTCGAACCTCGGAGCACGACTATTTGGCCAGCGTCCTCGATCGGGCGAGGAGGTCGAGATAGCGATCAATAAGATCCGGTCCGTGCTACAGGCAAAGGTTGGTATGTACGTCGGCACGATTCGTCGCGTTCTCCGGTACTCGACCAGGAACTGGATACGCGAGATGCCCAGGTCGAAACGCATCGTCACATGGGCGGGAATTCTGTTCCAGGGATTCGCCATCTATTGCCTCTGGTCGCGGTCCTTGGCATGGCCCGTCATGTGGCCGGCGAACGAAAGCCTTGTCTTTCTCATCGCCCTGGTCTTCTACGCAATTGGCAGCGCGCTCATGAACGGAATGCTGACTTCAGAGTTTGTCCGCAAGGCACAACTTGAAGCCGATCAGATCGCTGCGCGCCAGATCCAGCAGACGCTCGTTCCGACTGAAGTCGATGAGTTGCCTGGTTACAAGGTGGAGACGTTTTACAAGCCCTTGCGTGAAGTTGGAGGCGATTACTTTGACGTGATCGAGCTTGGCGCCGGAAGGACGTTATTTGCCTTAGCAGATGCATCCGGAAAAGGGATGCCGGCAGCGCTCTTGGCGGCGAACATACAAGCTCTTGTTCGAAGCATCGCTGGCACTGGCGAAGATTCACTAGCCCTGGCCAGGCAAATAAACAGACACTTATGCCGATATACCCCCGCCGACCGTTTCGCGACGGCCGTGTTTGTGGTGTTGAATCGTGAAACGGGGGAATTGAGCTACGTAAACGCGGGCCATAACGCCCCGATCGTTTCCGGCTCCGGATCTGCAAAATCGCTGGATGCCACTGGCATGCCGCTCGGGCTATTCTCCGACGCGGCGTATACACTCGGCGGTGCTGTTCTTCCTCCTAACGGCACCCTCCTTCTCTTCACCGACGGACTGCCCGATTCGATTGCCGGCGAAAATGGCGAAGATCGTTTGCGCGAGGCTGTGGCGGTAGGGTTAGACAACAAGATGCATCTTCTCGTCTCTTTGATCGACCCCCATTTCAATGAGGACGATGTCACCATCCTGCTCGTGACACGTTCTGCCGATGTGGCCCTCATCGGCAGTATCCAATAGGACTGCAACCATGTGACAGGCTACAACCTTGTCTGAAGCCCCGAATCGGCGGTGTGCGACATTCGTGAGCCCTGCGAGGTCTCTCGGATGGCAGTTGATTCAATCTTCGGACTTGGCCGCGGCCATCCTACCCGAAGCGCGAAATCTACCCGATTGAATTTCAAGTGTGTGTGATTTCTGCAGGCATAGTCCGAATAACAGGGTGAGCAGATTCTGATTCGTCAATGTCATGAACGCCGAAGGACGCCAATGAGCACGACCGAGCAACAAATGCGATTCCAGGCCACAAGCCGGACGCGGAGACTTCTGTTATTCCGGTGGCTGATTGCGACTCTTGAGCCAGGCACGCATTACGACGTCAAGCTCATCATTGCCCGTCGGAAGAATTGCAGGGACCAAGGGAGAGCCGGCCTCCAGGAGCAATGTCAACGTGCGGACGTGGTCCTGCGGGTGATCGGTCTTCCAGCCAAACAGTGAGCCGTGGATGCATGCTCCAAGCGGAGTGCCGCCAAATTCATTTTGCTGCGTGAGTGGAGGATCGGGGTCGAGCAAGAGCAGCATCGCAACGATGTCTGCGTAGCCGTGGAAGCTGGCGCGATCGAGAGGTGTGGAGCGATGCATACCGGTGACGTGGGGATTGAAGCCCACCTCGAGCATCAGGCGCACGCTCTCCGGACGATACCACCAGGCTGCGGCGGCAAGAAGGCTGTGGTCCTGCGGCTCCAGATCCTTGATCACTGTCGGATGTGTCTCAAGTTCATGTTGCGCGCGCTCGCGATCACCGCACCAGAGGGCATCGAGAATACGGGCCTTGGGCGGAAGTTGCGACACCATCAACTCGGCAAGCTCCGGATGTCCGAAGTTGCGCGCAACCTCGACGGGCGTGAGATCGAATCCCAGTGTCCAGCCGTAAATGTGCCCGCCGGGTGCTGTGAATGGCGGGCGGTTCACGAGCGCCGCTGCGCTGAGCGGGTTGTCGCGCAGGCATTGTTCCACGAGGGTCCTGTCGCCAATACGCGCTGCAGCGAAGATATCAACCGCGGCGCCGCGCGCTATCAATAGGCGCGCGATTTGCTCGTCGGCGATCAGGTACTGGAGCGCGGTTGAGCCGTGGTCCACATCACGTGTCTCAAGATCGGCACCGCTGCCTAGGAGCAGTTCCGCAATATCGGGATTGGCGGCGCAGTGCAGCGCGGTCTTCCCGTCGCCGCCGCGCGCATGGACGACGGCGGGATCTCCGCGGAGGATGGATTTGAGCTGGTCGTAGAGCCCAAGCCCGGCGGCAGCCCACGGTGTGATGTGCGCGCCACGTGCGATGAGCGGCCTTGCCTCCTCGAGCGTCAGGTTTGATTCGAGAATTCCGAAGCCGCCCGCCCACCATGTCGAGCGGGCGTTGATATCGGCACCATGCTCGAGCAACACATCGACCAGCGGCAGATTCTTCTTCGCCCGGTGAATCGCGGGGGAATCGAAATCGAAGCGGGGCTCATTGATGCGCGCGCGGAGGTCGCCATGCTCTTCGAGCAGCGAACGCGCGCGATCGGCATCGCCCTCGCGCACGGCGATATCGAACTGATCGAGAGGCGATTTGGTCACCGACTCAATCTTCTGTTTCATCGCAGCCCAGGTGTGAAATCCATAGCCGCGTGCGATAACAAGCTGCGCATCGTGCAGCTTCAACGTATTGAGATCCGGCGCATGCGGCAGAAAGGCATGCACACGTGCAATCGCTTCACGGTCACCTGACCACACCTCTCGCAGTAGGCGTTTGGCGAGCTTTTGCTGGTGTTCGAGGCTGGGACTGGGCGGCAGTGGCTCCACGATGACAGGTTTCATCTGGCACCGCCGGACATGGATAGAGTGAGAAAAAGCTGGGGCATGACGAATCCCTCCTTGGGTCGTTGCCCCGGTCCGCGTCGCATGGGGCAGAAGAGGTTCGTCGGAACTCGCTTCAGGAACGTGAAGAACAGGAGGGAGAATCCCTTTCCGCGGACGCGGTGCGCCCTGCAAGCGCGAAATCGAAGATACAGGACCGGTATGGGGCTGTCAAACGCCGCGGCCCGTACCGATCGCGAGTTCGTGTCCCTCCGACGTCATCTATCAGAGGGCTGCAAGGAGCCAGGATTTAAGCTGGTCCGAAATGGTTAAGCTGCCCCCGAAACTGTGCGCGTTGCCCCATTTGCTCCCATGACTCGCGCATCTTCCGCCAAATCGAGACATTGACCTTGCCATCATTCAACGACTCGACAAATGCGCATCGCGCAAAGAATTCGAGCGCACCGGTCTCGGTCATGGCTCGGCCCGTATTCCGGCTGACCTTGACGGCGTACGAACATTCGTCGCGTGCTCTCCTGACAACTACATTGTGATTCTGGATCTGAAAAGGTTCACAGTGGCTGTCCAGCTTAATGTCGACGGCCGGGTGTGGCCTGAATTCTTGCTCTCTAGATGTCCTGTAGGCTCATCGGCTAACAAAATTGCTGGTCCGTTCGCGATGGCTCGCGCCATTGCCACGCGCTGCTGCTTACCACCAGAAAGCGCCTGCGGCTTATGCGGCAAGTGCCTGAACACTATTGGCGCCATAAAGTCCTTCAACGGAATCGCAGATCGCGCTGCGGAACGGATCTCTCATTGGGCGCTCCGGAAATATTTCGACACAGCTTGCAGGAACGGCTTTGAAGTGGGGGGCGCGGGTACGCTTCCATGCAGGATCTGCTCGAAGCTGTGCTCTGCGCCGTAGAGTTTCGTGGTATCGTCCGTGTTTTGGCTGATGGAAGCTCCGGTTAGATCGATACCGGCAAAGAGCCCCTTGGCGCGAGACCACGTAAGCAGTTCGGCTTTCAAGGTTATATCAGTCGAGGCCTGGGCATCGCGCCCTACGGGGCCAGCCGCGGCCGAAGCGTCTCCGCCGATCTTGAACTTGTCATGCAGCAGAGCCTGGAAGCCCTTGTCATTTACAGCGACAAGCACCAGATCCGTGGCCTGGCCACCGAGCTGCAGGCCAAAAGA
>DATAQX010000133.1:0-4068 GCA_036264455.1 Silvibacterium sp.
GTAGAAGTCGTCCGCGCCGTGCGCCGGAGCGGTATGCACCGCACCCGTGCCCTGATCGGCCGTCACGTAATCGGCATTCACGCCCAGAACGCTGCGATCGAGGAAGGGATGCTGGAAAGTTACCCGATCCATCCGGCTGCCTTTGAATTTCGCGATCTCGCGGGCGCCTTCGAGTTTGCAGGCTTCGCGGACTGCTGCGGCGAGGGATTCGGCGACGATGTAGACGCTGCCCCCGTTTTTCGGATTGACGTCCTCGAGTGCGACGTAGTCGAATTCGGGATGAAAGGCCACGGCCAGCGATGCCGGAAGGGTCCAGGGCGTCGTCGTCCAGATGATCGTCGCAACGCGCTTGCCGGCCAGCGCTGGGTCAATCGCCGCGGGATCGCTGGTCAGCGCGTAGCGCACATAGACGCTCGGGCTGGTGTGCATCTCGTACTCGACCTCGGCCTCGGCCAGCGCCGTGCGGTCGTGCAGGCACCAGTAGACCGGCTTCAGTCCCTTGTAGACGAAGCCCTTCTCGAAGAAGTCGTAGAAGGTTTCGAGGGTCCGGGCCTCGTAGGGCTTCGACATCGTCAGGTAGGGGTGGTCCCAGTACCCGAAGACGCCCAGCCGCACCAGCTGGCTGCGTTGCAGGTCGATGAACTTCTGGGCATATTCGCGGCAGGCGCGGAGCACGGAAAGCGCCGGCATCTCCAGCTTCTTGCGGCCCAGCTTCTCATCTACCTTGATCTCGATGGGCAGGCCGTGGCAGTCCCATCCCGGAACCAGCGGCGCGTCGAAGCCGGCCATGGTTTTCGACTTGAGGATGAAGTCCTTGATGCACTTCTGCAGCGCATGGCCCAGGTGAATGGGTCCATTGGCGTAGGGCGGCCCGTAATGCAGGATGTACTTTTCGGCGCCCTTCCGCGCCTCCCGAATCTGCTCATACAGCCCGGAGTCCTCCCAGTGCTTCAGCCTTACCGGCTCGTTCTGAGGCAGGTTCGCCTTCATCGGGAACTTTGTCTCGGGAAGGGTCAGGGTGGCCTTGAGTTCCAGTTTTTTCTCCGGTTTTTGTTCCGGGGCGTCCGGATCGCGCGCGGTTTGCGCGCCGGAATCGGGTGCTGCGGACATCGTTTCTCTCATCTTCCTCATTGAAGGGGCAAAACTTTATTGTAGCTGCTGCATCGAAATCTTCATTGGCCACGTAACTTCGCGCAGCCTGACCCGTCTATATATCTCGACGGTGTTTGTGCAATCTCTGTGGATACACGGGGGTGTCTCATCAAAAATACGGGGACTCGCACAGATACAGGGGAGACAATTGGGCCAGCTGTCGTCCATAATGGAGAGATAGCCGCGGGGGCAGCCTCCGGCAGAGCAATATGGGAAACCAGCTTTTGACACCTCCCGAACTGGAACCAGTGAAAACGCGGCCAGCAGAAGAAGAGCCCAATTTTCTGCTTGAGACCGACAGTTCCATGTGGTCCTCGCTCATCTCCAATTTGCGAGACGCCTTTTCGTCTTCGAAGCAGCCCCCGCTTCAGTTGAGTTCTCAGCCAGTCGCAGTCGAAAATCTCGAAGTGGAAGAGTCGGTGTGGAAGTCGCTCGCCACCGGCATCCACGATTTCTTCTTTCCGAAAAAACTTCCGCCGCTTGAGCTCACCTCGAAACCGATCGCGGTTGAGGATCCGACCAAAGAAGAGCCGGTCTGGAAGACCCTGGCCAGCAGTCTTCAGGATCTCTTCTTTCCGAAGAAACTTCCACCGCTTGAGCTCACCTCCCAGCCCATCCCGGTCGCCGATCCGATGGCTGTCAAGCGCGGTCCTCTTTCGAGTGGGCTCGCCATCACTGCGCACGTTCTGATTATCGGCCTCCTCCTCCTCTTCTTCTACGCGCAGTGGCGTACTCGAGCCATTCAGAGGAAAGCCGCGCTTACGGCTGTCGACGTCAAGCCCTTCATCCCCATGACCCTGAAGATGAACCAGTCCATGGGCGGCGGGGGCGGCGGCGGAGCCCATGAGCTTGTCGAAGCCTCCAAGGGCCACCTGCCCAAGATGGCCAAGACGCAGATAACGCCGCCGCAGATCATTCGCAACGAACATCCGAAGCTGGCCGTCGATCCGACCATTGTCATGCCGCAGCAGATCAAGCTGCCTGATGCTCCCAACATGCCCAACATCGGGGTTCCTCAATCGCCCCAGATCGCGCTGGCTTCACAGGGTGGAGGCTCGGGTTCGGGCTTCGGCAGCGGCAGAGGCGGAGGCATCGGCTCAGGCAACGGCAACGGTGTGGGGCCGGGCGAAGGCGGTGGATACGGAGGCGGCCTGATGCGGCCTGGCGGGGGTGTCTCCGCTCCGCAGGTGATCTTCTCGGTGGATCCCGAGTTCTCTGACGAAGCGCGCCGGGCCAAGTACCAGGGGATCTGCCTCGTTTCCCTGATCGTCGATGCGCAGGGCAATCCGCAGCGTGTCCGCGTCGTGCGTCCGCTGGGCATGGGCCTTGATGAAAAGGCCGTCGAGGCTGTGCGGCAGTACAAATTCAAGCCCGCCTACTACCAGGGCCACCCGGTACCGGTCGAACTCAACATCGAGGTTAACTTCCGCATCTACTAAGTCCTGTTTTCTGCTCCTGTGAATAAGGGGCTGGCTCTAAACGAGCCAGCCCCTTATTCAGGCAGACGAACTTTTCGGTGGCGTTGATATCATCATGCCGACAACCGAATGAACGATCTGCCCGGAAGCCGAAGCCTTTTGCGCCTGAAATTCGTCTGGATGGTTGCTCTTCTTGCCGCTGCCGTCGCCGAACTGCCGGCGGCTGGGCAGGACCTTGAACCGCGCGCTTATTCCGCGTCTCCGGTTGGCACCACATTTCTACAGACCGCATTTGGCGGATCGACTGGCAGTGTCGTTTTCGATCCAACCATTCCCATCACCAATGTCCACGCAACTTTCTACAATCCAGCTGTCGCTGCCAGCTACACTTTTGGCATGCTGGGACGGCAGGCCCTCTTCAGCGCTGGGCTTCCTTATGTCTGGGGAAATGCAACCGGAGATGTCGGCGCGCAAAGCGGCAAGATCTATCGCTCAGGACTCGCTGACATGCGGTTACGCTTTTCCATTAACCTGCGCGGGGCGCCGGCTTTATCTCCAGCCGAATTCGCTAAAGCTCACCGCACTTCCATCGTCGGCGCCAGTGTCACTGTGGTGGCGCCCTCCGGCCAGTATGGAAACACCAAGCTCGTCAACATAGGATCCAATCGATGGGCCTTCAAACCCGAGATAGGCTTCTCTTATCCGGTCAAAAGATTCTTCCTCGATGCGTATGCGGGCGCCTGGTTCTTCACAACGAACGATGCTTACTATCCCGGCACAGCACAACGATCCCAGGAGCCATTGACTGCCCTCCAGGGCCACGTCAGCTACACCGTACGTCCTGGGCTCTGGGCTGCATTCGACGCCACCTGGTATGGCGGCGGAGCCGTCAGCACGAACGGTGGCCCCGAAACTTCACGTCAAAGCAACAGCCGCTTGGGCGGAACGCTGTCTTTGCCTCTGACCAAACGCCAGTCGATCAAGGTGGCTTACAGTTCCGGAGTTACGGCGACTGTCGGAGGCAAATTCAATTCCTGGACGGTAAGCTGGCAGCGTATCTGGTTTCGCTGATGCGACGCGGCGGGTGAAATTGTTCGATAGAAATTCCTGCTCGCCGGACGCGGGGCGGGATTGGTACTATGCTCCCCCAGGAAGGAGATAGGCCATGCCCGTATACGTAAAAATGCAGAACAGCCATGAAGTTGCAGTCGTACCGGATGGGGTGAGCGCTCAGGAAGAGGCTGGCAGCCTGAAGGTCTTCGACGCCAAAGGCAATCTGGTGGGTAGATTTAATAAAGTTGAGGAGTGGTATGTGGGACAGGCCCGGCCGCTGAAGGACTGATGGCTTAAGGTCAGAGCGAGGTTATTCTGGTCAGGTTGAATTTGCTTAGAATGATGGTGCGCCCAGAGAGATTCGAACTCCCGACCTATTGATTCGTAGTCAATCGCTCTATCCAGCTGAGCTATGGGCGCACTCGATGAAAAGTGACTGCGAACT
>DATAQX010000187.1:0-4822 GCA_036264455.1 Silvibacterium sp.
CAAAGTCCTGAAAGCTTTGAAGCAACCGCCGGCAACCCTGCTCTGCGACTCGGCGACGGGCATTTACAGCAACCGGGGCAGCGAAGTCCTCACTGAAGAATCCGAACCCGGCCAGGGATTTCTAGCCGATACCTGCCGCTCCTGGGAGTCGGAAGCCGATGCCGCCGCCGAAAACGGAATCCGCGTCGTGCATCTCCGCTTTGGCGTGGTACTGACCGCCGAAGGAGGCGCGCTCACGCAAATGCTGCCCATCTTTCGGCTCGGCCTCGGCGGCAGGCTCGGCAGCGGAAATCAATGGATGAGTTGGATCGCACTCAGCGACCTGGTTCGCGCTGTCTTTTATCTGCTCGACTCCGCAGCCATCGACGGCCCGATAAACCTCGTTGCCCCCAACCCGGTAACCAACGCCGAATTCACCCGCGCTCTCGGCCACGCCCTGCATCGACCGACAATGATTCCGGCTCACGCCTTCGCCCTGCGCGTGGCCTTCGGCGAAATGGCCAACGAAGCGCTGCTCGCCTCAACACGCGCCGTGCCCGAGCGATTATCGCGCTCCGGATTTGTCTTCGAGCTTCCGGATATCGGTTCCGCGCTGAAGGCCATTCTCTATCCCCTACCCCCCACACCCTGAACCCTCTGCCATCGAACCCTCTGCTACGCTAGGTTTGGCATGAATGTTGCCCTGCGCGCTGCGGCCGCCGTACTGGCGCTACCGCTCCTGATGATGACCAGTTGCGGCACACCTGCCGCTCCCCAGCCCCCCAGCCTGAAGTTGCCCGAGCCCGTGGTTGATCTCGCCGTCGTCCGCTCCGGCGACGAAGTTAGCCTCGACTGGACGATGCCCAAACGAACTACCGACAAAGTCATCCTGACGGGCAATCAGAACGTGCATATTTGCCGCCATGTCGAAACCAGTCCCTGCGAAACCGTCGCCGATCTACACCTCGTTCCGGATGCACCCGCTCATTTCGTCGATCATCTACCCGCCGCCCTTACCTCCGGACCGCCAAGGCTGACGACCTACATCGTCGAGTTACGCAACCACGCAGGGCACACCGCTGGTCCATCGAATTCGACCTATACGGCAACCGGAGCAGCTCCGCCGCGGGTCGATCATCTCTCCGCAACCGCGCAGGCTGAAGGTGTCTTGCTCCAATGGCAACCCACCGGCAGAGACGGACTTCTACGCATCAATCGCGAATTAGTGACCAGGCCCGGCGCGCCCAAACCCTCCGAAGTCAGCGGTTTATCCATATCCCGACCCATATCTCAGGAGCAAACGCTCGAAGTCACCGGCAACGATCAGGGGCGGGCGCTCGATCGCGACGCTGCCCTCGGCCATACCTGGCGCTACACCGTTCAGCGAGTAGAGAAGCTCACCATTGGGGGCCATGCCTTCGAAATCCTGAGCGCGCCCAGCGAGACCGTTATCATCGACGCTCGCGACACCTTCCCGCCGCGGACGCCCACGGGACTCCAGGCCATCGCCGACCCCGAAGCTCGAGCCATCGATCTCTCCTGGACGCCGAACACAGAGTCTGATCTTGCCGGTTACATCGTCTACCGGCGTGACGTGGCATCGAACGTGCCAGCGGAGCGTATCTCGCCCCCCGGCACAGTCGCACCTGCCTTCCGCGACCCGAACGCTCACCCCGGCCACCGCTACGCCTATTCTGTCAGCGCCATCGACCACGACGGCAACGAAAGCCCGCGTTCAGCCGAAGTCGAAGAGAGCCTGCCGCAGCAGTAAGCCATTTTGATAGAGGACCCCATGAAGTATTGCCGCTTTGAAACGGATGCCGGACCCCAATACGGCGAAGTCGTCGACCTCGCCGGAACCCTGTGGATCGAACGCCTCCTGCCTCCCTTTGAGGAAGATCCCTGGGCTAAACCTGTCATCGACGCCATCGAGCCTCTCCCCCTGGCAAAGGCAAAACTGCTGGCTCCCGTTGTGCCCCGCAAGATCGTCTGCATCGGACGCAACTATCGAGATCACGCCGCAGAACTTGGCAACGATGTCCCGAAGGAACCGCTGCTCTTCCTCAAAGCCCCATCCTCCGTCATCGCGCCTGAAGAAACTATTCGCATTCCCAGCCAATCTCAACGCGTCGATTTTGAGGGCGAGCTGGCCATCGTTATCGGCAAGCGCGCCTCGCGCATCGGGCCAGACGAAGACGTCAAGCCTTATATCCGCGGATACACCATCGTGAACGATGTGACCGCTCGCGATCTCCAGAAGTCCGATGGCCAGTGGTCACGGGCCAAAGGCTTTGACACTTTTTGTCCTGCCGGCCCGATCGTGACCGACGAAATCGATCTGGTCTCCGGCGTCACAGTTGAAACCCGTCTGAACGGCGAGCTCAGGCAGCACGGCCACACCCGCGACCTCATCTTCCCTATCGATGCGCTGTTGCGCTACATCACCGCCGCCATGACCCTCTATCCCGGAGACTTGATTCCCACCGGCACGCCCGCCGGAGTCGCCCCCATGCAGCCCGGAGACCGCGTCGAGGTCGGCATCGAAGGCATCGGAGTTCTAAGCAATCCCCTGCTCTGAAGCCCTTGCAAGAACAGGGCCGCATGCCGGGTGAACTCTCCGTTTCCTCCGATGTACAGTTCTTTCCGCTCTTCGCGTTGAACCCTGAGCTCTGTGCCCTGAGATCTGAGCACTGAGTCTTTAGACCCACCATGCAGCGCCGGGCTGGTCCCGGATCACCAGGTCGTTGAGAAACGAGGCGGCCTTGGTCAGGCCCTCGTCCGCAGAAAGCAGGCTGTCTTCATGCTCGATCGACAGGACATAGTCGTAGCCAACGATGCGTAGCGTAGACACGAACTCCTTCCACCACTCCGCACCATGCCCGTAGCCGCACGTACGAAAGATCCAGCCGCGCTTGCGCTCCTCGGTGTAGGGTTTGGTATCGAGCACTCCGGTCAGAGGCAGATTCATGGGATAGAACTGCGTGTCCTTAGCGTGAACATGAAAAATTGCGTCGTTGAGAGCGCGGATGGCTGCGATGGGATCGATGTTCTGCCAGAAGAGATGGCTCGGGTCAAAGTTGCAGCCGACGCTGGGACCGGCGATCGCGCGTAGTTTCAGCAGCGTCTCCGGGCTGTAAACGACAAAGCCGGGATGCATTTCGATGGCGATTTTCACACCGTGGTCTGCAGCGAACTTTGCATGCTCAATCCAGTATGGCGTGACCACCTCATTCCATTGCCACTCAAGGATCTGCAAGTAATCCGGAGGCCAGGGGCAGGTCACCCAGTTGGGTGCCGTGGCTTCAGGCGAGTCGCCGGGACAACCGGAGAAATCGACCACAACAGGAACGCCGAGCTTCTCAGCAAGCAGAATGGTCCTGCGGCTGACCTCCGCATCGTGCCGGGCGCGCTCGCGGCGGGGATGCAGCGGATTTCCGTGACAGCTGAGAGCGCTGATAGACACGCCACGATCGCTTAAAATCAGCCGGAACTCAGCCAGCGCGGCAGCATCCTCCAGCATGGAGAGCTTACAGTGCGCGTCGCCGGGATAATTACCGGTGCCCAGCTCCACCGTGCTGATTTTCAAAGCTTTGAGCATATCGAGAACAGCGGGCAGCCCAAACTGCGACAGTAGTGGAGTAAAGACTCCTATCTTCATGACGTCGTGTTCTCCTCCTTGCCGCGCGTTGCAGTGCCCGGCAACTTCAGCGAAATGATATGTCACGCTCATCCAGCCATTCAGCATCTAAATTAGATAAGACTCGATGTTCTCATCGAACTGTAAAACAAACCACGCCTGCTTCCATTCCATTCCGCGCGGCGATGACAGATAATGAGAGCGGGAAGTGGCGAAAGCATTTTCAGAATGACGTAATTCGAAGCCGCTGCCCCAGGTCGGCGCGACCAGCAGGGAGCGGCGACACAGAAGGAACCACAAAGGGCACCGAGTTTCTGAAAATGCCATAGGAGGAAAGATGCCGAAGACTCTGCTGCAACAGTTGCGCACCATGACCACGGTGGTCGCCGATACGGGTGACATCGAAGCGATTGAGCAAGTGAAACCGCAGGATGCGACCACCAATCCATCCCTGATTACTACCGCCGCGCAGATGCCGCAGTATCAGCCTATCGTCGACGGCGTTCTGCTCGACGCTAAGAAGAAGCTCGGCGAAGATGCAACAGATCAGGCCGTAGCTAAAGAAGCGTTCAAGCATTTGGCCATTGCCTTCGGCAAGCAAATCCTCGCGATTGTCCCTGGTCGCGTGTCCACCGAAGTCGATGCGCGTCTCTCCTACGACACCGAAGCGACCCTGAAGCAGGCGCGCGCCATTATCCAGCTTTACGCCGACCAGGGCATCTCCAAGGAGCGCATCCTGATCAAGATCGCCTCCACCTGGGAGGGTATTCGCGCCGCTGAGCAGCTTGAGAAAGAAGGTATCCACTGCAATCTCACTCTGCTCTTCGGCATTCACCAGGCTGTGGCCTGCGCCGACGCCAGGGTTACCCTGGTTTCGCCCTTCGTCGGACGCATTCTGGACTGGTACAAGAAGGACACCGGCAAGGACTATCAGGGCGCCGACGATCCCGGCGTGCAGTCGGTGACCAAGGTCTACAACTACTTTAAGAAGTTCGGCCACAAGACCGTGGTCATGGGCGCGAGTTTCCGCAACATCGGCGAAATTCGCGAGCTCGCCGGATGCGACCTGCTGACGATCTCACCGCACCTGCTCCACGAGCTGGACTCGGTTCAGGAAGAGCTGCCGCGCAAGCTCGACCCCGAGAAGGCTAAGTCCATGGAAATCGAAAAGCTCACCATCGACAAGGCGACCTTCGACAAGATGCA
>DATAQX010000193.1:0-4513 GCA_036264455.1 Silvibacterium sp.
CAGTTGTGGCCTTCCCAGCAATCCGTGAAAGAAACGCAGGTTAATGGCTTCGAAAACTTCGTCGAGGTCGTAGTGTTCACCCTTGGCTGTTGAGATGCGCTTTCGTCCGCGCGTTTGCCGGATGCGCTCGCTCTGCCGCACTACGGCTTCGCTCGAAGTAAATCGCCGGTAACGATTCGCTTTGGCCGGATCGATGTGTTTGCGGTAAAGCTTGGCGATCAGAATATGCGCAATCGCTCGCAGCACGGCTTCGGGTGCGCCTTCGAGAATGTCGGAAAGGTGCACTTTGATGCGGCCTTCGCGCAGACGAATAGTAGTGTTGAGGCTGGTGAAGTGGTAGAAGCGAATCTCAAATGGAGGTATGGGAGCCCGCGGCCGCAGTAGACGATACTCTTCCTCAAACCAACGGGGAATCTCAGAATTCACTGGCTTGAGCCTAGCATAGCTACCGACTCCAAAAAAATGCGACCCCGAGCGGTTCAGGGCCGCGAAAAAGTGGTTCAAAACCCGCGGATCGGTTGAATTGAGCAAAACTTAAATTTCGTCCGCGTCCCTGCCGGGCGCAAAAAGTAGTCACAGCTCAAGCTCACCGGCGAAAGGCGCAGAAGCCCTTACCTTCAGGTTGCCATCAACGTTCGAACCTCGTGGAAGGGGAATCCCAACGAGGTTTTCATCGGCAAAGATTAGGAGATTCTTAGGTGATCAGGAATTCTGGTGCAGAGTCGGGACGCAGCGGTGACTGAGGTCACAGATAGCCTATCCCGGTCCAGTCCCATTCTTATTCGCTTCGTCTTTGTGTTCGGCGAAGTATTTCACCTGACTATCCAGCAGCTTTTTTGCCTCATCGCTGGTGCTCTCGGCGGCATCCAGAGCCGTCTTGCGCGAGAAGTCATAGGAGGGATCAGCCTCGGCCTGCTTGAGGATATCGGGCCACTTGGCGCTCGCGGGTACCAGGTCCTTGAGCGCTTTGCGGATGTCTGCGTGAGCGTCGTCGAATGTGTCGAGATTGTCCTGCAGTTCATCGGACAGACGGGTAAACTCCTCAAACCTGGCGCGCAGCTCCGCTTTGCGATCTTCGGCTTTGGGATTGGAGCCGAGTTCCTTGATCGCGGCGATGCGCTGCTCAATGAATTTCTGGTAGAGCTTGATGCGCGCCACCGGCTGATCCCGCACTTCGGCAATCTGGTCGGATTCAGCTTCGTTCAGAGGATCTTTGCTCTGCTGTCCTGGCGCGGCGATCACAGGAGCAAACGCGGGCGGGCTCGATGCGGCAATGAGCACTGGGCATGGGAGCAGCAAGAGGCAAGTCATGGCCAGGACGGTCGATCTCTTCGAGAAAACGCGTTGCATGGCCCAAACCTCCTGGCTATGGGAATACTTTGATGCTACATCGCAATTATAGGATTGCCCAATTTCGCAGCGCTCCGGAGCATCCGCCTGTCCACTACTGGACAGATAATGGCACAGGTGGACAGTTCATGGAGCCGGGTCAGGCGGATTATGCACCTATCTGTCCTGCTTATAGCCACATAGCTTTAGATGATTCTGGCACCGTGCATGCAGTCTGTTATCCAGAGGTCCAGCATTCAGATGCCGATTCACGCCCTGCATTTCAGCGACATCCGTTTCAACATTCGGCGGCTGCGCAAATCGCCAGGCTTTGCGCTTACGGCTATCCTGACCCTTGCACTGGGAATCGGCGCGGTGACGTCGGTCTTCAGCGTGGTCAACGCCGTGCTGCTAAAGCCATTTGCCTTTCGCGAACCGGGCAGGCTGGTCGTGATGCGTGAGGTGGTCGAAGAGATGCGGGCGCAGTATCCGGCGGTGCCCTTCAACTATCTACACTACCTGCGCCTGAAGAAGGATTCGAAAACCTTACAGGACGCAGCAGTCTTTCAGGGTCGCGGAGTCAGCGTTTCAACTGGCGCGGACCACCCCCACATCATCGGAGCGATGGCCGTGTCGCCGAATTTCTTCTCTGTGCTCGGCGTGCAGCCGGTCCTTGGGCGCGATTTCACTCCTGAGGAAGCCATGAAGGGTCATGACTCCGTGATTGTGCTTACCTGGGAGGGGTGGCAGGAGCTTTTTAATGGCGACCCGAACGTAGTTGGCCGCACGCTGCGTATGGGCGGTGATGCGAACACCGTTATCGGAGTGCTTCCCCGAAACTTTCGCTTTCCTGACGTTGCTATGGCCCCCGGCATGCCCACGAATATGGCGGGCGGGGCGCGGGAGAATGTGATTTTCCATCCGCTCGTCGCGGGCAAGGATGACATGACGAGCGATGTGTATGACTTCAACTTCAGCGTCATCGCTCGTCTCAGGCCGGGTGTAACCGTGGCCCAGGCGCGGGCGGAGCTGGATGGTTTGCAACACGCGCATACGCTCACTGCGCACTTGCCCACCAGCCTGGGAATCTATATCCAGCCATTTATACAGGACGTGACATCGGGCATCAGCAACGCCTTGTGGCTGCTGTTCGCTGCCGTGGGAGCGGTGCTGCTGATCGCCTGTGTCAACCTGGCCAATCTGCAGCTCGCGCGGGCTGTTGCTACCGAACGCGAGACGGCTGTGCGCGCTGCGCTCGGCGCCGGCCGCTCCCAGCTGGTGATGACGCGGCTGACTGAGAGCTTTGTGCTGGCCGCCATCGGAGGCATCGCGGGCGTAGCCCTGGCTTTTCTCGGAGTGCGCCTGCTGATCGCCGCCGCCCCGGCCAATATTCCGCGTCTGAACGAAATTCAGGTAAGCCTTCCCGTGCTGCTCTTTGCCGCCGGACTCTCTGTGATTACGGCGCTGCTGTTCGGCGTGCTCCCTGCGCTGCGTGCTCTAAAAGTTAATCCGCAGGCCGCGCTGCAATCGAACCCCTCGCGGGTGGCCAACACGCGGCAGGGAAGCGCGACGCGCAATGTCCTGGTGGGCGTTGAAGTCGCCTGCACGGTCGTTCTGCTGATTGTTACCGGACTTATCATCCGCAGTTTTGCGCAGGTGCTCAGGCAGGACCGCGGCTTCGACTCCGGCCACGTGACGGTGGCCCAGGTTGACCTTTACTCGCCGCAATATGGCGACTCGCAGCCCAATTTCAAAGCGGCGAAAGCGGCCTTCATCGATCGCGCACTCAGTCAGCTTCAGCAATTGCCCGGCGTTCAGTCGACGGCGATGACCAGCGACATGCCGCTCACAGGTGAGACCTGGATCGACTTTCTCCAGCGCCCTGATCATCCGGTATCAGAGGCGCAGGTTCCCAAGGTCAACGTCCGCTGGATCAGCCCGGGCTATCTGTCAGCCATGCACATTGAACTGCTCACCGGACGGAATTTCACCGACGGCGATCGCGCCGACTTCAACCATGTCCTTCTCTCCGAAAAGGCAGCGCGTGAGGGCTTCCCCGGCGAAGACCCCATAGGCAGGAAGATCCGCTCGTACGGCGACGACAGCCATACCTATACCGTGGTGGGCGTGGTAGCTGATGCGCGGGTGAACGGGCTGAAGGATACAGCCGCCATGGTCTACGTGCCCTACTGGGAAAATCCACCGTGGGCCGTTTCCTTCCTGGTGCGCAGTTCGCAGCCGAGCGATGCAGTTATTCCCGAGATGCGGCGTGCGATCTGGAATGCCGATCCCCAGGTTGCGATTCCTGTTCTGAAATCGCTCGACCAGCAGGTCAGCGACTCGGTGGCCTCTGACCGCTTCCAGACGCTGCTGCTGTCAAGCTTCGGCGCGGCGGCATTGCTGCTCGCTTTGCTTGGCGTTTACGGAGTGCTGGCCTACTCGGTCTCGCTGCGCAAGCAGGAGTTCGGCATCCGCATCGCGCTGGGCTCGGATAAATCGCGGCTTACTGCACTCGTGCTGCGGCAGGCAGCGTGGCCCGTGCTTGGAGGCGCCGGCGCCGGGCTGGTCCTGGCCCTCGTTGCCACGCGCTGGGTTCGCAGCCTGCTCTACCAGACGCATACTGCGGATCCGGTGGCGATTGCCGGGAGTCTCGTGTTACTGGTCGCAGCCGCGGCGCTTGCGGCCATCCTGCCTGCGCGGCGCGCGGCACGTGTGGATCCGATCGAGGTCCTGCGGAACGAGTAAGGCAGGGAACAGGGAACAGGGATTAGCCATTAGCCATTAGGGATTAGCGAACGGGTGCGTGCCATCCCCGGCGGCGAGCCTTCGTAATCTTGATGGTTGATCGCTAATGGCTACTCTGACCGCTAACGGTCAATGGCTACTCCCTGTTCTCTGATCCCTGTTCTCTGCGTCTTGACAAATTTGCTTCTGTAAGCTCATACTAACGTAAGTTATGGCTTACTTAGAAAAAAGCTTCGAAGCTCTCGGCGATCCGACACGGCTGGCTATTTTCCAGCGCGTCACGGTCAGGCCCCACTCCGTCGGTGAGATTGCAGAACATTTTCCTGTCAGCCGGCCTGCCGTCTCGCAGCATCTGCGCGTGTTGAAGCAAGCTGGACTGGTTGCGGACGTGAAGGATGGCACACGGCGTGTGTATCAGGTAAAGCCCGAAGGCATCGAA